>DATAJI010000169.1:0-8153 GCA_036262195.1 Solirubrobacteraceae bacterium | reverse complement strand
ACGTTGTCGTGCGACTGCGCCGACGCCGATTCGCCGACGTCCGCGTCGGACCCCCGGTCGAGGCCAAACAGGTCTCGCAGCAGCTCAAGACTGCCATGAGCGTGCCCGGCATCGAGCGCCTTGAGGCGAAGCGTCGGCTCGTGCAGGAGGCGCGCCGCGACGGCGCTCGCGACGGCCGCGATACGGCTGAGGTCGGCCTCCGAGGCAGACTCCCAGCGGCCCACGTTGTCGGCGAGAACCTGCGCCACGATCTGATCGCTCCGTTCGCGCAGCGCCGCGATCGTTGGCCGTGCGTCCAGCTGGCCGAGCCACACCGCGAACCGATCGATCTCATCGGCTACCACGGCCTCTGCGCGTGGTATGTCGGCGGCGCGGCTGGAGAGGTTGCGGGCGACGACCGACTGGAGGTCGTCGATGTCTCGCAGCGTTACCGCGTCAAGGTCGCCGCAGGCCGGCTCGATGTCACGGGGCACGGCGATGTCGATCAGCAGCAGCGGCCGTCCCGCGCGCTCCCGCATAACCAGCTCGAGCTCCTCATAGCCGACGATCGGGTGCGGCGAGGCCGTCGAAGCGAGAACGATGTCGGCCGCGGTGAGCTGGTCGGGCAGGTGGTCGAGGCCGACCACCTCACCACCGAAGCGCTCTGCCATAGAACGAGCCCGATCGGCGTGGCGGTTCGCGACGAAGATCGTCCGCAGGCCGCGCTCGGCGAGCGCCTGGGCCGTTAGCTCACTCGTCTCGCCGGCACCGATGATGACAACGTGGCGACCCTTCAGCTCGCCAAGCAGCGACTCCGCCAGATCGACCGCAACCGAGGAAAGGCTGACGTGGCTGTCGTCGAGCGCCGTCTCGTGGCGCACGCGCTTGCCGGTGTGGAGCGCCGCCGTGAACAGGCGATTGGTGAGTGGCCCCGTTGTGCCTGCGGCAAGGGCCGACTCGTACGCGCGCTTCACCTGGCCTTGGACCTCGTGCTCGCCGAGGATCATCGAATCGAGTCCGGCGGTCACGCGAAACAGCTGGCGCGCGGCGTCGCAGTTGCGCGGCGAGTAGCTGAGCTCCGCGAGCTCGGTCGGGCGGATGCCTGCATGTCGGGCGAGCGCGGCGAGCGCTGCGCCCTCGGCCGCCACCGGGTCGCCGCCGACGAGGTAGAGCTCGGTGCGGTTGCAGGTCGAGATCACAACGGCCTCGTGGACGTCAGGGTCTCCGCAAAGGGCGAGCGCGAAGTCGATCGCCTGCTGCGCGCTCAGCGCCGCGCGCTCGCGCAGCGCTACCGGCGCCGCCCGGTAGGAGATGCCGAGGCACAGCAGCTCACCTCGACGCGGGCCGGCGGCCCCTCCTGCGGTTTTCGCCGGGCTCATCGGCCGCTGTCGTCGCCGGAGCGCTGCCGGCGCTCCACCTGCTCGGTCAGCTCGCTCAGGGTTCGCTCGGTACGCGTCAGCTTTGTCGCCATGATCGCGACGTAGATCAGGACGATCAGGAAGAACGCGATGTAGGCAGCCGCAACGTAAGGCCCGGCGGTGTGGAGCGGCAGCGGTGCCATCAGCTGACGCTACCGACATGGGTCAGTGACGGAGCGGCGCTGCGGCGAAGCGGCGCCTCGTCGGTCTCCTCGCCCATTAGCCGTCGAAGCTGGCGGATCTGCGCGGCGACGTGCTTTGCGGTCATCTCAAAGCGCCACAACGTGATCCAGAGCAGCGTGATGCTCAGCAGCGCGAGGTAGAAGACAACCTGCATCCGCCCGGGAAGGTTGCCGCTGATGTTGCTGAGCGTGCGCGGATGGACGTAGGCCGGTGCGAGCCGGACGATAGCGAAGTTGACCGGAACGAAGGCCCCGGCGGTGATCGCAAAGACCGAGGCGTAGCGCGCTTGACGCTCGGGGTCCTCGATGGCGAAGCGAAGCGGCTGGTAGGTCGCGTAGAGCAGCATTACGAGCAGGAACGAGACGAGTGTCGGGTCGTTCCAGACCCACCAGTGGCCCCACGCGCCGCGCGCCCAGATCGAGCCGGTGATCAGGACGGCCACGCCGAAGATCAGCGAGATGTGGATCGCCACGTAGGAGCGCATGTCCCAGCGCGGATCGCGGGTGCGCAGATGCGCGATCGCCATCAGCCCAGCGGCTACAAAGCCGCACAGCGTGAGGATCGCCAGCGGGACGTGGACGTAGAAGATCTTCTGCAGGAATCCGAGGTAGGCGTCATTGGGCGCCCAGAAGAGCGCGGCGGCGAGCGTCAGCGCGACGGATGCAGCCGTGATGAGCGAGAGGGGCCGCAGCCCCTTGCCGTACATCGGATCAGTCCTCCAAGAGGAAGTCGAATAGCGCGAAGGCGATCAACCCGAAGACCGCATCATAGAGCGCAAGCACCAACGGCCACCGCAGCGCGACAGCGTTTGCTCGCGGAGCATCGAACAGCGGCGCGGTCCAGCGCGCGACGCCCAGCAGCACCGGCACGAGCAGCGGCAGCGAGACGAGCGGTCCGAGCAGGTCGCGGGCCTGCGTGCGCACGGCAAGCGCTCCGACCAGCGCGCCAATCACGGCGATTCCGATGTTCCCCAGGACGAGCGCCCCGAGCAGC
This sequence comes from Solirubrobacteraceae bacterium, assembly GCA_036262195.1. Taxonomy (GTDB): domain Bacteria; phylum Actinomycetota; class Thermoleophilia; order Solirubrobacterales; family Solirubrobacteraceae; genus Palsa-513. The sequence continues at coordinate 5,580 of DATAJI010000169.1, read as the reverse complement.
GACGGCATCGCCTGCCAGAGCGATGGCTCGAGCAGCAGGATCGCGAACGCCGGCACGGCGACGAGCTCGACCGCGGCGAGGTAGATCAGCAGCACCAGCGTCTTCGCGAGCAGCAGCGTGCTGCGCTCGGCCGGCGAGAGCACGAAGGCGTCGAAGCCACCCTGCTCGGCGTCGGCAACGTACACGCGATTGATCGCGAGCAGCGCCGCCAGCAGCAGAGTCACCCACAACACGCCGCTCGCGAGGTTGCCGCTCAGCGAGTCCACATCCAGGCCGAAGTGGAAGAGCAGGAAAGCGGTGACACTGAACAGGCACATCGCGGGCAGCGATTCGAACGTGCGCAGCTCCAGCCGCAGCTGTGCGCGCAGCAATGCAAGCACGACGGACGCGCTGCGTGGCCGGCTCATTCGTAGAGCCTCGTGAGGGCGCCTTCGTCCAGCTCAGCTGGCGGCGCGAGGAATACGGCACGCCCGCGTGAGAGCCCAAGCACCAGGTCCGCCTCGCTGAGCGCCGCTTGCGGGTCGTGGCTGACGATGACACGGGTCTTGCCCGAGCTGCGGCCGATCAGCGGCTCGACGATCAGGCGCGCCGCCGGATCGAGGTTCGCGTAAGGCTCGTCGAGGAGCAACAGCTCGGGGTCGTGCAACAGCGTGCGACAGACCGCCGCGCGCTGCACGAGGCCACGCGAGAGCGTTCGCAGCGGCTCATCGCCGCGACGCTCGAGAGCAACGGCCGCGAGGAGCTCGTCGATCCGGTCGGTCGCGACACCGTGCAGCTTGGCTTGGAGGCGCAGGTTCTCCCGCGCCGTCAGCTCGCGGTAGAGCATCGGCTCGTGGGCCAGCAGGCCAAGCCGCCCGCGCACCAGCCAGCCTTCCGCCGGCAACCGATGACCAAGCACCTCGAGCTCGCCGTCGTGCGGCCGTAGCAGCGTCGCGAGGACGCGGAGCAGCGTCGTCTTGCCGGCGCCGTTCGGGCCGAGAACGGCGAGCGTCTGCCCGGTTTCCAGGCTGAGTGTCACCTCGGCGAGCGCTGTGCGCTCGCCGTAACGGCGCGTCAGCGCGCGCAGCGCGACAGCGCTCACGCTGTGTGTTCGCCGGGCGATTTGGTCGTGCCGCGTGCCATCGGATATCTCGTCGCTGCGGCGCGGCCGGCGCGCCAGTTGCTCGCCAACATACTCGCTGTCAGCCTTCTCCCCGGGATCGCGCCGCGCCGCGTGCGCCTGACGCTAGGATGCACGCACCCGAGCCGAAAGGGCGCCAGCTCGCATGTCGTATCCAACCTGGACCACGTGGACAATCGACCCCGGACTGATCGCGCTACTGCTCGCGGCGGCTTGGCTCTACGGCCGCGCATTCCAGCGCGCGAAGCGCCACTCGGGCCACCGCGGACCGGGCGTCGGGCACTGGCTTCCCTACGCGTGCGGGCTCGCGACTATCGCGATTGCGCTGGTGTCGCCGCTCGACGCGATCGGCGATCACTACCTGCTGTCAGCGCACATGCTCCAGCACATCCTGCTCTCGGACGTCGCGCCGGCACTGCTCGTGCTGGGTCTGCGCGCACCCGTCCTGCCGCTCGGGCTGAGCCGAGGTGGGCTGCGGCTGATCGCTCCCGGAGGTCGCGCTGGCAAGCTGATCGCGTTCGCGACAAGTCCGTGGATCGCCCTCCCGCTATGGGCGCTGGCGACATGGATCTGGGCGATCCCGTCGATCTTCGACTACTCGGCGGCCCACCCGCTGGTCCATGGCATCGAGCACGCGACGCTGTTCTACACCGGCCTTGCGATGTGGTGGCTGATCATCGATCCGCTGCCTTCGGCTCGCCGCTCGCCCGGGCCGCGCCGGCTCGCCTACCTCGGCTTCACGCGCGGTGCGAGCGCCTGCGTCTGCCTGCCGCTCACCTGGATAACCACGACGGTCTACCCGCGCTATGTCGCCGCCCCGCGCGCCTACGGAATCAGCGCGATCACAGACCAGCATCTCGCCGGCGCCGGCATGTGCTTCCTCGAGTTCCTGATCTTCGGCATCGCGATGGCGGCGACCTTCCTCAGCTTCCTCGGCCGCGACGAGCAGGTTGCTGCGATCAGCGACCGCCTGAGCGGCCACCTGCCGGCCGGCTGAGTCGATCCGGGGGGCGCATGCGCCCCCCGGCCGATCGGTGCATGCACCGATCGGGGCCTCGGCGCATGCGCCGAGGCCAACCCCAACTCAGTACTTGTAGCCGCCGCCGGTCGAGCTCTTGGTGATCGACTTGCCGCTCGGACTGACGACGTAGAAGCCGCTCTGGCCCTGGCCCGTGGTCTGGCCTGCGGCGGTGTCGCTGGCGAAGAAGTACAGCGGGTGACCGTGGTAGGTGACCTGCTTGACGCCGCCACCGTCGCTGATCGTGCCCAGGTCGCTAGCCTTCGCGGCGCCCTTGGCCTTCGGCTTGCCCGAGGTCGTCAGCGGCGGCCAGGCCGAGGCGCAGCCGCCGGTGCAGGTCGACTTGTTCTTCGGGTCCGCTTTGTCGAGATAAAGCGTGTGCCCGTTCGCGGCGACGAGGATCGTGCCAAGCGAGCTATCGCGTGTCCCGACGACCGCGACCGAAGCGGCCGTGTGCGCGTTTGACGCCGCCGCGAGCGCAACTGACGCTCCCAGCATCATGCTCGCGATGGCGAGCACGCTCGTGAGTCTCTTCATCTGTCCTCCAGGTGTTCGTGGGATTGGCCCTTTCCCAATAAGACTCCAATCCGGACGATTCCTTCCCGGGCGATGTCGCATTTGCCGCCGGCCCTCGCGCGCTCGCTGCGGCGAGCGGCCTCCCAGCTCGCGCCTACTGCGGCCGGGCCTCGTCGAAGCGCTCGAGCCCGTCGTCGGGGATCGGTTCCCAGACCGCCGCGTAGGCGACGAATGCGCGGAAGCTCGGCCGGACGCCCGGATCGCCGTCGAATGCGCTCATCCGCACGCTCATCAGCCTGTGGTCGTCCGGGTAGCGGCTGAACAGGTGTGAGCCGCAGACGCTGCAGAAGCACTTCTCGGCGCCGCCGTCCGGATGGCGCCAGCCGGTGATCAGCTCTTCGCCGTCGACGATCCGAAGCGACGTTGCGTCGACTCGCGCCTGTGCCGAGGCCGCGACGCCTGTGCGCTTCTGGCAGCGGGTGCAGTGGCAGTAGCCTGCGAGCTTGGCCGGCTCGCTCAACTCGAAGCGCACGCGGCCACAGCCGCAGCTACCGGTGGTCGAGGCCTCCGCCATCGCAGGAAATTCTTGCAGCCCCGGCCCGTCTGGCCGCACGACGATCAAAGCTCTCGCAATGCGACCGCTGCCGCGCGAGCGCCGCACATGCCGTGGACGCCGCCGCCTGGCGGCGTCGCCGCCGAGCAGAGATAGAGGCCGCGGACGGGCGTGCGGTACGAGCGGACCGCGACGGTCGGTCGGAACACGGTCTGCAGGACGCTCGTCGAACCGGACGCGATGTCGCCGCCGACGTAGTTGGGGTTCTCGGCCTCGACCTGTGCCGGGGAGGAGCTGACGCGGGCGAGCACGAGATCGCGAAAGCCGGGCGCGAAGCGTTCGATCTGGGACTCGATCCGCTCGGTCATGTCGACCGTCGAGCCGTTTGGCACGTGACAGTAGGCGTAGAGAGTGTGGTGCCCGCTCGGCGCGCGCGTCGGATCGGCGACCGTCGACTGGACGACGATGCAGAACGGCTGCTCCGAGACGCGTCCGCCGGCGACGTCCGCCTCGCTGCGGGCGATCTCCTCGAACGTGCCGCCGACGTGCACGGTCGCGGTTGCCCGGCAGGGTTCCGCGATCCACGGAACCGGCCCGGACAGAGCCCAGTCGAGCTTGAAGATCGCCGGCCCGTAGCGGTAGCGACCAAGCGCGCGGCGGTAGCGCGCGGGCAGTCGCCCGTCGTCCAGGGCGAGCAGCTGTCGTGGCGTGACGTCGAGCAGCGTCGCCCGCGCCGCAGGCAGCTCGGCGAGGCTCTCGATCCAGTGTCCGGTGTGTAGCTTGCCGCCGTGGCGCTCAAGTTCGGCGACGAGCGCGGTGGTGATGGCGACGCTCCCGCCCTCGACCACGGGCCAGCCGACGGAGTGGGCGAGGATCGCCATGACGAGCCCGAAGCCGCCGCTCAGGGGGTAGGTGAGTGGCTGGATCGCGTGGGCGGCGCAGCCGGCGAAGGCCGCGCGCGCGGCGGTCGTGTGAAAGCGCGCTGCAAGCAGCCGCGCGGGTTGTATGCCGAGCGCGCCAAAGCGCGCCATCGCGAGTGGCGGCAGCGGGAGCGGGCGGATCGGCCCGAGCGCCTGGGGAATGATCTGGTCGGCGTGCTCGACGAGCGGACCCATCAGTCGCCGGTAGGCACGGGCGTCCTCGCCGAACCCCTCAGCGGTGTCCGCGACCGACCCGAAGACGGCTGCCGCGCCGCCGTCGTCGAGCGGGTGGGCAAAGGCAACCTCGGGCAGGCGTAGCGGAATCTGGGCCGGCGTGAAGCTGGCGAAGAACGGCGATGCCGCAGCGAGCGGGTGGACGGTCGAGCAGACGTCGTGCGCGTAGCCCGGCAGCGTCAACGCCGCCGTGCGGCAGCCGCCTCCGGGTGTTTCGCCGCCTTCGAAGACCTCGACGGCGAGACCGGCCCGGGCAAGAGTGACGGCTGCGGCGAGTCCGTTCGGGCCGGCCCCGACGACAACCGCGTCCGGGGCACTGTCCGGCGAGATAGTGCGGAGCGCGCTCACCGCTCGCCCGAGCCCGAGATAGCGCGCAGGGCGATTAGATGCACCATCAAACTGTTAGTCGGCGACGACCGCCAGAGCGTGGGCGAGAAGCGGCGCCACGTCGATGCCGCGTCCGGTGGCCTGCTCTACGAGCGGCTCGGTGTCGAGCCGGCGACCCCATTTGTGGACGTGCTCGGCGAGCCAGTCGCGGATCGCCCCGACGTCCGCGACTCGCAACGCCTCGTCCTGGGAGCCAAGATCCAGCTCGATCTGCTGCCAGAGCTGGGCGGCGATGATGCAGCCCATCGCGTAGCTCGGGAAGTAGCCGAACAGGCCAGCGGACCAGTGGATGTCCTGGAGCACCCCGACCGCGTCATTGGGAACTTCGACGCCCAGCAGGCGCCGCATACCGTCGTTCCAGGCAGCGGGCAGGTCTTTCACGTCCAGTCCGTCCTCGATCAACGCCACCTCGAGCTCAAAGCGCAGGATGATGTGGAGCGGATAGGTGACCTGATCCGAGGTGACCCTGATCAGCGACGGGCGAACCTGCGCGAGCGCGGCGTAGATCGCGTCCGGCTCGACCCTGTGGCCGCCACGACCAAGCTCCTCGGCGATCACCGGCGCAAAGGCCGGGTTGTGGCCGACGTGGTTCTCCCAGAGCTTGCTCTGGGACTCGTGAATCGTCATCGACGTGCCCTGGCCGAGGTTGGTGCGCTCGAGCTCCGGCGCGATCTGGCGCTCATAGAGCGCATGTCCAAACTCGTGGATTGCACCGATCAACGACTCGAGGCTGTCGCTCTCGTAGCGAGTGGTCACGCGCGTGTCCCGGCGGCTGACGGTCTCGTTGAAGGGGTGCGACGAAACGTCGACGCGCCAGCTGTCCTCGTCGCCG
>DATAJI010000168.1:0-2884 GCA_036262195.1 Solirubrobacteraceae bacterium | reverse complement strand
GTCGGCAGCGGCTCGAGCCTCGGGCACGGTGGGCTCGTCGCGCTCGATAGCGCCCACACGGCGCTTGCGCTCGCCGCCGCAACGGTGATCGTGCCGCGGATGTCCAGCGGCGACCCGCGTCCCGAGCACCGCGGCCTCTCCCACCACACCCGCACAGTCCTCGAGCTGCTGCTCGCCAGCGCGATCGTTGCGCTCCCCGCGGGAGAGCCGGTGCCCGAACTGCGCGGACGCCGCCACGACTGGCGCCAGCGCCAGGTCGACCTCGCGGGCTACGCCGCAAGCGGACTGCCGGACCAGGTGATGGGCAGGCCGCTCGGCGATGACGGGCTGTTCTTCGCTTCGGCGCTGGCCGGCGGTGTCGTGCTCGGCGAGCTCGCCTCGGCGCGGCGCTGACCGCGCAGTCGTTCGAGGCGGCGGCTGGCGCTCGCGTTGCGTGGAGAGGGGTCTGGCCGCGCACTGCGAATGTTGTGCCATGGCCGCGCTTTCGATCGCGCCGTCCCGCAAGCTCGAGCAGCTCGTGCTGGACTTCCTCGCCTACCTCGAATTCGAGCGTGGGCTCTCGCGCAACACGCTCGACGCCTACCGCAGCGATCTGCTCCAGCTCGGCCACTACCTACGGGCGAACAACCTCGATGTGCTCGCGGTCGGTCACGCTGAGCTCGCCGCCTTCCTGACTGGCCTCGCGGTCGGTAGTACCGGTCGTCCCGGAGCGGCAGCCGCGACGCTGCAGCGCAAGACCGCCTGCCTGCGGTCGTTCTACCGCTACCTGCGCCGTGAAGGCATCATCGAGCACGATCCGACCGGCGACCTGCATGGCCCGCGCAAGACGCAGAAGCTGCCGCAGGTGCTGACCCGTGACGAGGTGATGCGCTTGATCATGACCGCCGGCGGCAAGTCTCCGATCGCTCTTCGCGACCGGGCGCTGCTCGAGCTGATGTACGCCTGCGGCCTGCGCGCCTCCGAGGCGACCGGGCTCGAGATCGACGACATCGATCTCGTCGAGGAGATGCTGCGCGCGCGCGGCAAAGGCTCGAAGGAACGCGTTGTTCCGGTCGGCCGCTCGGCGGTGCTGGCACTGCGGGCCTACGCCGAGCATGGACGGCCGGAGCTGGTCGGGCTGCGCAACGAGCGTCACGTGTTCGTCAACAGCCGTGGCGTCGGCCTGACGCGCCAGGGCCTCTACAAGATCATCAAGGGCCACGCCGACACCGCCGGGCTGGGCGGCCGCGTCAGCCCGCACACGCTCCGCCACACCTTCGCCACGCACGTCCTCTCCGGCGGCTGCGATCTTCGCGTGCTGCAGGAGATGCTCGGGCACGCCGACGTCGCGACGACCCAGGTCTACACGCACCTCTCGAGCGAGCGCTTGCGCGACGTCTATTTCCAGGCGCACCCGCGAGCCAGCGCAACCTAGCCTCGCCCCGCGCCGCGGCGATCCGCCGCCGCCTGCTCGCACCCGATCGACCATCTAGCATCGGGCGCCGTGCCTGAGTCGCCCGCAGCTGGCCGTCGTGCCTTCGTAGTCGTGATCGACGCCTGCGGGATCGGCGCGCTACCCGACGCGGCTAGCTACGGGGACGCGGGTGCGAACACGTTGGCGCACGTCGCGGAGCGCTGCGGTGGACTCGAGCTGCCGGTGCTCGGCGGCCTCGGACTCGGCTCGATCCTGCCGCTGCGTGGCGTGCCGCCGGCGCTATCGCCGGTACTGCACGGGCGCTTGAGCGCCGCCGGTGCGGGCAAGGACTCGATCGCCGGGCATTGGGAGCTGATGGGAGTCGTTGTCGCCGACGCTCCGCCGACCTACCCAAACGGCCTGCCGCCGGAGCTGCTCGCGCGCGTCGAGGCGCTGCTCGGAGGCGAGGTGATCTGCAACAAGGCCTTCAACGGACTCGCCGCGATCGAGGATTACGGGGTCGAGCATCTGCGTAGCCGGCGGCTGATCCTCTACACCTCGGCGGACTCCGTGGTGCAGGTCGCGGCGCACGTCGACGTGCTCGAGCCAGGGCAGCTCTATGAGCGATGCGCCGCGCTCCGCGAGCTGATGCGCGGGCCCGACGCGGTCGGCCGTGTGATCGCCCGGCCGTTCGAAGGCCAGGCGGGCGACTTTCGCCGCACACGCGGTCGCCGCGACTACGCGCTCGCGCCGCCGACGCGCAGCTACCTCGACGAGCTCCAGTCCGCCGGCGTTGCGGTCCACAGCGTCGGCAAGGTCCACGACCTCTTCGCGGGACGCGGGATCGACGAGGCCCACCCTGGCGCGACGAACGCCGAGGCGCTCGCGACGATCGAGGGGCTGATCGAGACCGTCGAGTCCGGCCTCGTCTTCGCCAACCTGATCGAGACCGATCAACGCTACGGACATCGCAAGGACGTCGCCGGCTTTCACGCCGCGTTGGCGGAGATCGACGCCGCCCTCGCCGGCTGGCTGGAGCAGCTACGCGCCGGCGACCTGCTCGTCATCAGCGCCGACCACGGCTGCGATCCCGACGCCGCGCACAGCGATCACACGCGTGAGAGCGTGCCACTGCTCGCCCGCTTCAAAGGCGACGGCGGTCGACGCCACGACGGGATGCTCGCCGACGTCGGAGCGTCAGCTCTAGCCTGGCTGACCGCCTGCCTTACGCTCGGAGGGGCGGGTCCTTCCGCAGACGGGGGACGCGAGACCGCCGCGCTACCAGGCGAGTCGTTCATCGCCCGCCCGGAGGCCGGCGGCGATGCCTGAGCTGCCCGAGGTCGAGACGATTCGCCGCCAGCTCGCCCCGGCTGTCGAGGGGCGGCGGCTGGTCAGCCTCGAGGTGCTCGACCCGCGCTGGTGTGAGCCGCTCGATCCCGCGGCGCTCGCGGATGCCGTGCTCGGCCGGGTGCTCGAGCGGCTCGCGCGCCA
>DATAJI010000167.1:0-1825 GCA_036262195.1 Solirubrobacteraceae bacterium | reverse complement strand
ACCCGGCAGCGGCTTCCACAGAGAATGGATGACGCCTACCGCGCCGTAGCAGTCCTTCACGTTCGCGACGACGACGCGCATCGCGGTGAGGTCGTAGATCTCGTTGAACTCGCGGTCCTTGCGCGTCATCTTCGAGTAGATCGAGAAGAAGTGCTTGGCGCGGCCCGAGATCAGCGCCGAAATCCCGACCGTCTCGAGCTCTTCCTCGAGGTAGGCGCCGGCGGTCGCCACGTAGCGCTCGCGCTCCTCACGCTGCTGTGCGACGAGACCCTTGATCTCGGCGTACTTGCGCGGGTGCAGCACCGCGAATGAGAGATCCTCGAGCTCCCACTTGATCGCGTGGATACCGAGACGATGGGCGATCGGCGCGTAGATCTCGAGCGTCTCGCGCGCCTTCTCCAGCTGCTTCTGCTTTGGCAGCGCGCCGAGCGTGCGCATGTTGTGAAGACGGTCGGCGAGCTTGATCAAGACGACGCGCACGTCGCTCGCCATCGCGACGATCATCTTGCGGTAGTTCTCGGCCTGCGCTTCGTCGCGCGAGGAGAAGGTGATCCCGGTGAGCTTCGTCACGCCGTCGACGAGGCTCGCCACGTCCGGCCCAAAGCGCTCCTCGACCTCGTCGAGCGACGCTGTCGTGTCCTCGACGGTGTCGTGCAGCAGTGCGGCGCAGAGCGTCTCGGTGTCGAGCAGCATCCCAGCGCAGATCAGCGCAACGCCGACCGGATGGACGATGAACTCCTCGCCCGAGCGCCGGCGCTGGTCGGCGTGGTGCTCACAGGCAAAGACGAACGCGGCCTCGACGCGCTCGCGGTCGATCTCGACGAGCGAGTCCTCGCCGTGCTCCTCGACGATCGCGAAGAGGTCGCCCAGCAAGCGCCGCTCATACTCGGTGAGCACGTCGGGGGCGGTCGGCACGCGCACAGCGCCATCGCGCCGGGCGAGCGGCGCGCGTCGGCGACCCCGGCTTTCCACCGGGTCTACGCCACCTGCTCCTTGCTGGGTTCGAGGTATCTCAGTCCGTCCTGTAGTCGCTGCTGGTAGAGGAGGTATGCGGGCGACTCGTCCAGTGCCACCCGGCCTGTGCCGTTCAGCTGCACCGAGCGGTGCTCGCGATCGAGGACGATGAGGTTGAGCTCGGTGAGAACCCGGAGCATCCGGCCGGCCAGCTCGGCCGATCGCGCCGACTTCCCACGCAGGGCCGCCTCAAGCTCCTCCCCCACCACTGCGCCCCGGTCACGCAGCGTCCGGTAACAGTCGGCAAGCGAGTCGCGGAGCTGATGCTCCCGCCCGTGTATGTGTAGAGCAAAGCGTAGCTCAGGCTCTCCCCAAGCGAGGTGGGAAAAGCCGCTCGCTCCAGCTCGCGCAGCCGCGAGCTGCGCCTCGCTGGCCGGTGGATCGATGAGCACCAGATGGGGATAGGCGTCGGCTATGGCGCGGTCGCGCTCAAGGGTCGCATAGGAACAGAGGGCAACGCCACCGATCCGGCCGCCAAGGTGCTCGGCCCGCTCAACCGCAGAGGCACAGACGACGAGAACTCGCTCGTCGCCACTCACCAGCTCGGCGATCGTTGCCGCGATGCCGCGACCGCGGCGGTCGCGCAAAGCCCGCTGTGGACCCTCGTCAGCACCGCCCCCACGTGCCGGATCGCAGTCGAGCTCGGCGAAGGCCCGCTCGAGATAGTCGCCGGTCTCGCCGACGATCGTCACGGGCGCTGGCTCGGAGGGCGCGAGAGCGCGGAGAACGAGGCGCGGCTCGACGACGCCCTGCCACTCGTTCCGCTCGAGCCGGAAGGCGGCGTCGACCGGCACGCCCGGCTCGAGCGGAA
>DATAJI010000166.1:0-1820 GCA_036262195.1 Solirubrobacteraceae bacterium | reverse complement strand
GTGTGGGCGATGCGAGTCCCAGCCATCCGCGCCAAATCTCCCGTCGCAGCGGGCTGAGCATCGAATTCGTCCAGACCTCGTCGGCGGCGAACGTTGCCATCGCTCCGTCGGCCAGTCGCTGCGGGATTCGTATCTCTAGGCCCTCGGGCCGCCACATCAGGGTCGCTCGACGCCAGTCCAGCGGACCTCGCGCCAAAGCGAAACGCGCTGTGGGCCGACCGAGCCCACGCGGTTCGAGTTGACTGACGCCAAGCACGCGTTTCAGTTCGTCACGGACCTTCTCGCGGTCTGCCCCGAGCTGGGAGAGGATCCCGATTGCGGGGCTTGGGGCGTCGCGCTCACGGATCAGGCTGAGCAGGATGTGCTCGGTTTCAATGTGGTTGTGGCCGAGTCCGAGCGCCGCACGCAGTGAGTGATCGAGAACTGTCGCCGCTTGGATCGTGAACGTGGAGTTAGCAGACGGTAACTCGGTGTCGGTCGTCGCACGTGACTCGATGAGCTCGCGCACGCGATCGCTCGTCACGTTCAGTGAGGCGAGTACCGTCGCCGCGACGCCGTCCTCCTGACAAGTCAGCGCTAGAAGCAGGTGTTCGCTGTCGACGCGGTCGTGATCGAGCGCGAGCGCCTCGCGTTGCGCGATCGCAACCGTCGCTTTGGCGCGGTCGGTGAACCGGCCGATGACCTGCTCCAGCGGGCGACGCGAGAACTCCGTATGCAACGGTCCCCGGCTGGGCTCCACGAGCTCGCCAGCGGACGCTCCGCGCGGAGCGCCAAGCATCCGCCAGACCTCGTTGCGGACGCTCTCGGAGTCGGCGCCGAAGTCGATCAGGATGCGCATCGCTACGCCCTCGTTCTCGCGCACGAGACCGAGCAGGATGTGCTCCGTCCCGATGTAGTCGTGACCGAGTGCCAGCGCTTCGCGCAGCGCTAGCTGAAGTACCTTCTTGGCGCGCGGCGTGAACGGGATCTGGCCGGAGGCGACCTCCTCGCCGGAGCCGACGATCCGCACGACCTGGCCGCGCACGCGCTGGAGCGTGATGTCGAAACTCTCGAGCACCCGAGCAGCCAGTCCCTCGTCCTCACGCAGCAGCCCGAGCAGGATGTGCTCGGTCCCGATGTAGCTGTGCTTGAGGGTACGCGCTTCTTCTTGGGCCAGAACCACCACCTGGCGCGCACGCTCGGTGAACCGCTCAAACACAAACCAAGCATCCCACCAAACGGCCCTCGCGGCCGATACGGCGCACCGGCCGCCGGCCCGCGTCCGCGATGCCAGATGCGCGCGTCGCCTCAGCTCCGCCTAGGGCAGCTCGAGTATCGAGAGGATGTTGCCGGCGGGGTCCTTGAACCAGGCGATTAGTGGTCCCTGGCCGCGGGAGATGCCTTTCTCGTCTTGCCCGGTGCCCTCATAGCGCTCTAACTCGATCCCGCGCTCGTTCAGCTCTTCGACGGCGAGCTCGATGTCGTCGACCGGGAAGTTGAGGATCGTGAACGTTGCTGGCGTGTGCTGGGCCTTGGGGTAGACCAGAGTGTCGCGATCGCCGGCGAGGTGCAATGTGAGCAATCCGTTCTGCTCAGAAACACGTAGCCCCAGCGTCTCACCGTAGAACTGCTTTGCGGCGGGGATGTCGTCCACGGAAAATCCGCTGAACGCCTTGGTGTTCTCGAACATGGTGCTCCCTTCTCGGGTTGAACCTGCGGACTGGCGGGTTGCCTACGCCCAAGGCGTTGGGTCAAAGCAGGGGTATCAGATCAATGATCGAGTCCAGTACGAGCGTTGGCGTGCTGGCGCTCGCGCGCAGCGCGTCCTCGCGGAATTTTCC
>DATAJI010000165.1:0-6970 GCA_036262195.1 Solirubrobacteraceae bacterium | reverse complement strand
TCCGAGATCAGTGCAAGCCTCGAGGCGACCGTCCGCCGGGAGCGCCTCGACACCGACGCGCTCCGCGCGAGGCTCGTCGAGCTGCTGGCCGAGGTTGCCCGCGGCAGCGATCAGGACGGCCAGCCCCTGCCGGCAATCATCGACCTGCGGCCCCAGCCGACGGTGGTGTTGATGGTCGGGGTTAACGGCACCGGCAAGACGACCACGCTCGGAAAGCTAGCCTGGCAGATCCAGCACCGCCTCGGCCTGCGCGTTCTGCTTGTGGCCGGTGACACGTTTCGCGCCGCGGCGACCGAGCAACTCGAGCAGTGGGCGGAACGGGCCGGTTGCGAGATCGTCACCGGGGCTGCTGGCGCGGACCCGGGAGCCGTCGCCTTCGAGGCTGTGGTTCGAGCGCGCGCCGAGGCATTCGACGTAGTCCTTGTTGACACGGCCGGCCGGCTGCACAATCACGAGCCGCTAATGGCGGAGCTGGCGAAGGTCCGCCGTGTACTCGCCGGGCAGCTTGACGGCGCACCGCATGAGACGCTGCTTTCGCTCGATGCCACGACTGGTCAGAACGGGTTGCGTCAGGCCGAGGCGTTCGCTGCGGCCGTTGCGATCGACGGGATCGTCCTGACCAAGCTCGACGGCAGCGCGAAGGGCGGCATAGCGCTGTCGATCGCGCGCGAGCTGCGGATCCCGGTCAAGCTGATCGGAATCGGCGAGCAGCTCGAGGATCTGCGTCCGTTTGACGCCCACGAGTACGCCGACGCCCTGATCGACGGTGGCGCGGAGTAAGACGCTTTGCGCCCAACGCAGCAGCGCGCCATAATCGACATATGGGCTTATGGGTTCTGTGGGTAGTGCTAGCAGGAGCGTTCACGGTAGGAGAGGTCCATACGAACGGCTTCTACCTCGCGCCGTTCGCCTTGGGCGCGGTGCTGGCGGCGTTGCTGAGCCTGCTCGGCGCCGGTGGCGTCGTCTCGGCCGTCGGCTTTCTCGGCGCCTCGATGGCGATCATCCTGCTGCTGCGCCCGCTCGCATTGCGCCACCGTAGGCTGCCGCCGGCGATCCGCACCGGGGCGGCCGCGCTAGTCGGCCAGCACGCCCTGGTCGTGGAGCGGATCGCCAACCACGAGGGCCTTGGCACCGTGAAGATCGGCGGCGAGGTCTGGACCGCTCGCTCGTTCGACGAGGACCGCGAGATCGATGCCGGCGAGCAGGTCGAGGTCATCGAGATCAAGGGCGCCACTGCGCTCGTCCTTCCCTAATCCGCTAGCAAGGAGTCAGTGATGGTCGCAGTGATCGTGGTCGTCGTGCTGGTCATCGTCGCGCTGTTCGTGGCGTCGCGGTCGATCCGCGTGATCCCGCAGGCAAGGGCCGGCGTGCTCGAGCGCCTCGGCCGCTACAGCCGCACGCTGGAGCCGGGTCTGAACATCGTCGTGCCGTTCGTCGAACGCGTGCGACCGCTGATCGATCTGCGCGAGCAGGTAGTCAATTTCAAGCCGCAGCCTGTGATTACCAAGGACAACGTCGTCGTGGCGATCGAGACCGTTCTGTACTTCACGATCAACGATCCGCGCGCCGCGACCTACGAGATCGCGAGCCCGCTGCAGGCGATCGAGCAGTTGACGGTGACGACGCTGCGCAACGTGATCGGCGGAATCACACTCGAGGAGTCACTGACCAGTCGCGAGAACGTCAACACGCAACTGCGTGGAGTGCTGGACGAGGCGACCGGCAAATGGGGCATCCGCATCAACCGTGTCGAGATCAAGTCCGTCGACCCGCCGCCCGACATCAAGGCGGCGATGGAGAAGCAGATGCGAGCCGAGCGCGACCGGCGCGCCGCGATCCTCACGGCGGAAGGCACCAAACAGGCGGCGATCCTCACGGCCGAGGGCGAGAAGCAGTCCGCGGTGCTGAAGGCCGAAGGCGCGCGCTCCGCCGCGATCCTTCGGGCAGAGGGTGAAGCCAAGGCGATCGCGACCGTCTTCGAGGCGATCCACAAGGGCAACGTCGATCAGAAGCTGCTCAGTTACCAGTACCTGCAGATGCTGCCACAGCTCGCCCAGGGCGAGGCGAACAAAGTATTCGTCATCCCGTCTGAGTTCACCCAGGCCTTCGCCGCGATCGGCGACGCCCTCGGCAAGAGCTCGACGCCGGCGAAGCCGATCGACAAGTGACCTGCGATCGAGCGCGCTGCCCCGAGGCGCACGCCTGCGCGGCGTTCGTGACGGCGTGACCGCCGCCCAGCGCGCCGCCTGATCGTGTTCGAGGCGCTCTCCGAGAAGCTCCAGGCGACGCTCAGCAGCCTGCGCAGCCGCGGCACGCTGAGCGAGGAGGACGTCACGCGGGCAATGCGCGAGATCCGCCTCGCGCTGCTAGAGGCCGACGTCAACCTCGAGGTCGTCAAGCAGTTCACCTCCGCGGTCCGCGCTCGCGCGGTTGGGGTCGACGTGCTCGGGCAGCTGAACCCAGGCCAGCAGGTGGTCAAGATCGTCAACGACGAGCTGACTGACTTGCTCGGTGGCCCTGCGGCAGCGATCCAGTTTGCCTCGCGCCCGCCGACTGTGATCCTGATGGTCGGGCTGCAAGGGTCCGGCAAGACGACGGCGGCCGCGAAGCTTGCGCGCTACCTGCATGCCGAGCATCAGAGCTCGGTCGCGATCGCCGCCTGCGACACCTACCGTCCAGCCGCGGTTCAGCAGCTCGTCACGGTTGGCACGAATGCCGGCGCCGCCGTCTATGAGCAGGGCACCGAGCGAAGTCCTGTCGAGATCGCCAGCTGGGCGCTCGAACGTGCTCGGACCGAAGGCAAGGACGTACTGATCGTCGACACGAGCGGCCGCCTGCACGTCGACGATGCACTGATGGCGGAGCTCGTCGAGATCCACGCCGCGACGGCGCCCAGTGACGTGCTGCTGGTGCTCGATGCGATGACCGGTCAGGACGCGGTCAACGTCGCCGAGCAGTTCGCGGCTGCGCTGCCGCTGGACGGCACCGTCATGACCAAGCTCGACGGGGACGCGCGCGGCGGCGCCGCGCTTTCGGTCCGCGCTGTCAGCGGCAAGCCGATCCTGTTCGCGTCCACCGGCGAGAAGCTCGACCAATTCGAGCGCTTCCACCCCGAGCGCATGGCGCAGCGGATCCTCGGCATGGGCGATGTCCTCACGCTGATTGAAAAGGCCGGCAAGGAGTTCGACGAGCGGGAGAGCGAACAGCTCGAGAAGCGCATGCGCGCGGGCGAGTTCGACCTCGACGACTTCCTTGGCCAGCTGCGTACGATGCGCCGCATGGGGCCGCTACAGGGCCTCATGTCGCTGATCCCCGGGCTTGGATCACAGCTCAAGGGGATGAAGGTCGACGAGCGTGAGATCGACCGCATCGAGGCGATCATCCTCTCGATGACCGCCGAGGAGCGCCGCCGCCCCGAGCTCATCAAGGGCTCCCGTCGTCTACGAATTGCCCGCGGCTCGGGCACCAACGTTCAAGCAGTCAACCAGCTAGTCAAGCAGTTCGCCCAGGTTCGCAAGCTGATGCGCCAGGTCGGACGCGGCAAGATGCCAGACATCGGCGCGCTGGCGCGCCAGCGGCACTGAGCGGTGCAAGCGCCGTGGCGCGTACCGATCGACGGTCGGGCGGTGGCTCCGCTACCCTGGGTGATCAGCAATTCGAGCGAAGGACGACAGTGGCTGTACGACTGAGGCTAACCCGCATTGGCGCGCGCAAGGATCCGATCTGGCGGGTCGTGGTCGCTGACCAGCGCTCGCAGCGCGACGGCCGCGTGATCGAGACGGTCGGGCACTACAACCCGCAGACCAACCCGTCGGCGATAACGATCGACGAAGCGCGCGTGCGCCACTGGCTTGCGCAGGGTGCGCAGCCGACGCAGACCGTCCGCAAGCTGCTGCGCACGCAGGGCATCGCGGCCTAGCTGCCTGGCGATGGACCCCAGCGAGCTGCTCGCTTATCTGGCCGAAGGGCTCGTTGACGATCCTGAGTCCGTGACGGTCGATCGCTTCGAGGAGCGCGGCACGATCGTCCTCGAGCTCGCGGTCGCCACCGACGACTACGGCAAGGTGATCGGCCGCGGCGGCCGCACCGCACAGTCGCTGCGTCGTGTGATCAAGGCCGCGGGCGCGATTAACGGCCAGCGGGTGCTCGTCGACATCGTCGATTAGTGGGCTACCGATGCTGGTAGCGGGCCTTGTTGGCCGCGCTCACGGCCTCGACGGCAGCTTCTACGTGGTCAGGCCGCGTGTGGACCTGCTTGGCGTCGGTGCGGTGCTCACGCTCAGTGGGCGCTCGACGACGGTCGTGCGGCGGGCTGGCACTGATGCGCGGCCGATCGTGCGTCTCGCGAGCTGCGGTGACCGCGGTGCCGCCGTGGCGCTCCACGGACAGGAGCTGATCGTCGCGCAGGCCGACGCGCCGCCGCTTGGTCCCGACGAGTACAGCGCCGACCAGCTCGTTGGCGCGCGGGTCGTCGATGGAGGCGACGAGCTGGGGGTGGTGCGTGAGTTGATCGCGCTGCCGTCGTGCGAGTGCCTCGCGGTGACGCGTGTCGGCGGCGGCGCCGACATGCTCGTGCCGCTGGTCCGCGACGCGATTCGCGTGATCGACGTCGAGCGGCGCGTCATCGAGGTCAACCGGAGCTTCCTCGGCGAGTGAACCTCGACATCGTCACGCTGTTTCCGGAGGCGTTCGAGTGGTTTCGCACGCAGCGACACGTCGCCAACGTGATCGCTGGGGGAACTGCGCTAACGACGATCAATCCACGCGACCACACGCCGCTCAGCGGCGGCCAGGTCGACGACGCGCCATTCGGCGGCGGCGCCGGCATGGTCTTGCGTGTCGACGTGATCGACGCGACGCTCCGCGCCCATTACGAGCTCGATCCCGTGGAGCTGCGCGAGCGACGGCGCGTCGTGCTTCTCAGCCCGGCCGGCCAGCTGCTCGATGACTCGCTTGTCAGTGAGCTCGCGGCGGTGCCCGCGATCACCGTGCTGTGCGGCCGCTACGAGGGCTTCGACGAGCGCATCGCCGATCACTTCGCAAGCGACGTGGTCTCGATCGGGCGCTACGTCGTTGCCGGTGGCGAGCTGCCGGCGATGGTCCTTGCCGACGCCGTGCTGCGCAAGCTGCCGGGCGCGCTCGGGCACGAGGAGTCCGTAGTCGAGGAGTCCTTCAGCGACGCGCTCGAAGGCATGCCCGAGTACCCGCATTACACGCGACCTGCCGAGTACCGTGGCTGGCCCGTGCCCGAGGTGCTACTCGGCGGCCATCACGAGCAGATTCGCCGCTGGCGGCTCGAACGCTCGCGCGAGCGCCACGCGCGGCGGCAGTCGGCCTAGAACCGGGCGCGCTAGGATTCGTCTGCGCGGCGGCGAAGGTTCCTCGTCCGCGCCTCTTTTTTGCCATGAGCACAGTCATCGATACGATCGAGCGCGACCAGCTGCGCCGTGTCCCGCGGTTCCAGCCGGGTGACCGCTTGAAGGTCCACTTCCAAGTGATCGAGGGCAGTCGCCGGCGGACCCAGGTATTCGAGGGCGTCGCGATCAAGCGCCAGGGACATGGCGTCCGCGAGACCTTCACTGTGCGCAAGCAGTCGTTCGGCGTTGGCGTCGAGCGCACGTTTCCGCTGCACTCGCCAAAAATCGAGAAGATCG
This sequence comes from Solirubrobacteraceae bacterium, assembly GCA_036262195.1. Classification (GTDB taxonomy): domain Bacteria; phylum Actinomycetota; class Thermoleophilia; order Solirubrobacterales; family Solirubrobacteraceae; genus Palsa-513. Next base: position 1,316 of record DATAJI010000165.1, on the reverse strand, counting down.
AGGTGGCGGCGCGCGGTGACGTGCGCCGAGCGAAGCTCTACTACCTGCGCGATCGAGTCGGGAAGGCGGCTCGCGTGCGCGAGCGTGGCTATGTCGGCCCCGAAGACACGATCGAGCCCGGCCTGATCCACACGCCGGATGAGATGCCTGCCGCCGTCGCCGAAGCTGTCGTCCCTGACGCGGAGTCGCAACCGCCGGACGAGGTAGCCGAGCTGGAAGTTGCCGACCCGGTGGAGGCCGAGACCGAGGCCGAGCAGCTCGCCGTCGACACGGACGACCCAGATGCCGTCGCGTCTACGGAGCCCGCTGGCGACACGACGTGAACCCAAGGCTGGCCGGGGCGCGTCTTTGGCGGGCCGCGCGCGGGAACCAGTTCGTCGAGTTCGTCCTGATCATCGCGCTGGCGCTCGCCCTAGCCTTCGGGATCCAGGCATTTATCGTCAAGCCGTACAAGATTCCGAGCGGGTCGATGGAGCCAACGCTTGCGATCGGCCAGCGCGTGCTCGTCGACCGGATCGGTAACGACTTCTTCAGCCCGTCGGTCGGTGACATCATCGTCTTCCATCCGCCGGCTGGTGCGATCGAGGGTGACGGGGTCTGTGGCGTTTACCAGCGGCCGGATGAGCCCTGCCCGCGGCCCACTCCGAAAGCGTCGAGCGTCAACTACATCAAGCGGGTTGTCGCGGTCGGCGGCGACACGATCGCGATCCGGGGCGGTCACGTGATCCTCAATGGCAAACGCCAGAACGAGTCGTTCGCAAGCTTTGCCGGCTGCTCCGACGATCCGGGCTGCACGTACCCCAAGCCGATCACGGTGCCGCGTGGCTATTACTTCGTGATGGGCGACAACCGGGCGAACTCCGACGACAGCCGCTTCTGGGGTCCCGTGCCCGGCGCGTGGATCATTGGTGAGGCCTTCGCGACATACTGGCCACCGGACAGGATCGGCTTCTTCTAGGCCGTCGGCGCGCGGCGGAAGGGGTGCGCTTCGGTCACAATCCGCTCGTGCTCGCGCGACTAGTGGTCTGATGTATTTCCCCGACTCGGCGAGCGACCGCGACCTGTTGCGCTCGACGCCCGACTGCGCCCAGGCCTTTGGCGAGTTCTACCGCCGCCACGAGCGGCGCCTGCTCGCCTACCTGCTGCGGCGGACTCGCAGCGGGGAGCTCGCCGCCGATGTCTGCGCCGAGGTCTTTGCGGCGGCGCTGGCGGCCTGCCGTGCCGGCGCCGAGGTGCCCGAATTCCCCGCCGCGTGGCTTTTTGGCATCGCCAATCACAAGCTCGCTGACAGCGCTCGGCGCACGCGCGTGGAGGAT
>DATAJI010000164.1:0-16282 GCA_036262195.1 Solirubrobacteraceae bacterium | reverse complement strand
CGTCGTACTCGCCGAGTCGCAGGTCGCGGATGATCTGGATCCGCTCGAGCGTGTCGATCTCCGAATGCAGGTAGCGCGTCTTGAACCCCATCTCCAGCAAGTATCCCGACAGGTCCTCGGACATTTTCTTCGTCAACGTCGTCACGAGTACCCGCTCATTGCGCTTCACGCGCTTGCGCACCTCGCGCATCAGGTCGTCGATCTGGTTGTGGGTCGCGCGCACGTCGACCTGCGGGTCGACGATTCCGGTCGGGCGCACGATCTGTTCGACGACGCGGCCCGAGCGGGTCCGTTCGAACTCCCCGGGCGTCGCCGAGACGAGGACGATCTGCGGCGTCACGCGCAGGAACTCCTCGAAGGTCTGCGGGCGGTTGTCGAGCGCGCTCGGCAGGCGGAAGCCGTAGTCGACCAGCGTCTGCTTGCGCGAGCGATCGCCCTCGAACATGCCGCCGATCTGGGGGATCGTCTGGTGGGACTCGTCGGTGAAGCAGACGAAGTCCTTGGGGAAGTAGTCGAGCAGGCAGTAGGGGCGCTCACCTGGCTTGCGCCCGTCGATGATCCGCGAGTAGTTCTCGATCCCCGAGCAGAAGCCGACCTCGCGCAGCATCTCCATGTCGTACTGCGTGCGCTGGCGCAGCCGGTGGGACTCGAGCAGCTTGCCCTCGGCCTCGAGCTCGGCGCAGCGCTCGTTCAGCTCGGCTCCGATCTCGGCGACGGAGCGGTCGATCATGCCCTCGGCGACGTTGTAGTGGCTGGCCGGCCAGATCGCGATGTGCTCGAGGTCGGGCGCGAGTAGCTCACCGGTCAGCGGGTCGAACTCGCTGAGGGCCTCGACCTCATCGCCGAACAGCGTCGCGCGGTAAGCGGTCTCGGCGTAGGCCGGGAAGACCTCGAGCGTCTCGCCCTTGACGCGGAACGTGCCGCGGCCGAGCGCCGTGTCGTTGCGGTTGTACTGGATCGAGACGAGCTTTCGCAGCAGCGCGTCGCGGTCGATCGTCTCGCCGCGGTGCAGCAGCTGCATGTTGCGGGCGTAGGTGTCGGGCGAGCCGAGGCCGTAGATGCAGGAGACCGAGGCGACGACGATCACGTCGCGCCGGGCGAAGACGGCGGCCGTGGCGGCGTGTCTGAGGCGGTCGATCTCGGAGTTGACCGAGGAGTCCTTCTCGATATAGAGGTCGCGGCTCGCGACGTAGGCCTCGGGCTGGTAGTAGTCGTAGTAGGAGACGAAGTACTCGACGGCGTTGTCGGGGAAATAGGTGCGGAACTCGTTGCAGAGCTGCGCCGCGAGCGTCTTGTTGTGGGCAATCACGAGCGCGGGGCGCTGCAGCTTCTCGATCACGCCGGCCATCGTCATCGTCTTGCCGGTGCCGGTCGCGCCGAGCAGCGTCGTATAGCGCTCGCCACGCTCGATCGCTTGCGCGATCGCGGTGATCGCCTTTGGCTGGTCAGCGGCCGGCGTGAAGGCCGGATCGAGGCGGAACGGGGGCATTCATGGAGTATTCCAAGCGGTCCGCGCGGGTCTAGTGACTCAGCTGGTCGCGCAGCGCCTCGCTGGCTTGCGCGGCGAGCGCCCCCAGCTCCGCGATCTGCGACTCGCCGAGCTCGCTGTCCTCCTCGCGGCCGAGCTCGAGCTGCTGAGCGCAGGCGCGCAGGTGGGTCGCTCCCAGGCTGTCGCTGCTGCCCTTGAGCTTGTGCGCGACACGCCGGACCTCGGCGCGATCGCCGCGCCGGATCGCCCCGCCGATCTCGACGACGCACTGAACGGTGGCGTCGGGCCGCAGCTCAGGCTGGCGCGGATCGGCGCGGCTGAAAGGGAACCCGTTCACGATCTCTACATTCCGTGTCGGCATCGTCTGCCGGCTGCGTGAAGCAACGAGCTGCGCGTCGCGGACGGGCCGAGCAGCTACGGTGGGCCGAGTTGCTTGGGGTAGTAGCGACGGTAGGTGTTCTCGGCTGCTTCGACCTTTGCGACGTAGGCACGCGTCTGTGGGAAGGGGATCGTTGCGATGCTGAGCGCGCGACCGTCGGCGCGCGCTCGAGCGACCCAGGTATCGACGTTTGTTGGTCCCGCGTTGTAGGCCGCCAACGCAAGCATGCGGCTGCCGTGGAAGCGATTCAGAAGGTAGCGCAGGTAGTAGCTCCCGTAGGCGATGTTGGTCGCCGGATGGGCGAGATCGGCGACCGTGAACTCGGTGCCGTCCGACATGTGCGCGAGCAGGCGGGCAGTCGATGGCTCGACCTGCATCAGGCCGAGCGCCCCGGCGGGCGAGGTCCGCGGATCGAACTTCGACTCGGCATAGATCACCGCGGCGATCAGCGCCGGGTCGAGATGCTCTGCCGCCGCCTGCCGGTTGATGATCGCCGTGTCACGCAGCGGGAAGCTGAGCTCGCGCACGAAGCGCTCGACCGGCGGCACGGCGATCAGGACGGCGACCGCGGCAAGCGCCATCAGGAAAAGAAGAGCGGCTGCGCTGCGACGTTGTCGGGGAGCGCGGCCCGGTCGAGCTGACCGGCGACTCACGCGGCGAGACTATCGAGGATCTCGGCGAGCTTCCGCTCGAGCTCCTCGATCGTGCCGTCATTGCTGACGGCGAAGGTCGCTCGGGCGGCCTTCTCCTCCTGGCTGAGCTGGACGCGCTCGCGCGTCGCGAGCTCAGCTTGGTCACGGAGGCTCAGACGCTGCGCGCGCAGGCCGTCGTCGGCGAGGATCGCGATCGTCGCGTCGAAGCGATCCTCGGCGCCCGCCTCGAACAGCAACGGAGTCTCGACGACGCCAGCCCGCGGCGGCGGGTCGAGTCGCGCGATCTCCTCACGAAACGTCTCAGTGCGCCGTGCGGTGAGCGGCCACACGAGGCTCTCGAGCCAGGCTCGCTCGTCTTCGCTGTTGAAGATGATTCGCGCGACGGCTTGGCGATCGACGTGCCCAGCGCCAAAGACAGCCTCGCCCCAGCGGCGGCGCAGCGCCGCTCGGACCGGCTCAGTCTCGTAAAGCTCATGAACCACGCCGTCAGCGCTGAGGCCCACCGCACCGAGGCGCTCGAGTGCTGATAGTGCGGTCGATTTGCCGGCGCCGATGCTGCCGGTCAAGCCGACGAATACGATCGTCGGATCAGCCGTCGCCGACGGGCTCGGCCGCTGTGTCTTCCTCGGCCGCGGCGGGCGGATCAGGCGCTGATTCCGGAGCAGCCTCAGCGAGCGCTGCCTCCGCCTCCTCCGGCACTGGCTGCGCAGCACTCGCCTCCGGTGCCGGCTCCGTGGAACCGGCACCTGCCGGGGCTTCCGCTTCGAGCGCCGGCTGCGCGGCTGTGACTTCGGCTTCGGCTTCGGGATCGCCGTCGTCGGCGAGCTGGTCTTCATCGCTGAGCACGATTGGGTGGAGCGGCAGGATCTGGTCCTCGATCCGCTTGGCCGACAGCGAGAGGCGGCGGCGCTCCGAGTCGATCTCGAGGATCTTGACGCGGATCTCGTCACCTGGCTGGACGACCTCGCGCGGGTTCTCGACGTGATGCGCAGCGAGCTCTGAGATGTGGACGAGCCCTTCGACACCGTCAAGGATCTCGACGAAGGCTCCGAACGTGACGACCTTGGTGACGGTGCCGGAGAGCTCGTCGCCGATGTTGTAGGTGCTGACGATGCGCTGCCAGGGATCTTCCTGGGTCTGCTTGAGACCCAGCGAGATGCGCTGACGATCGCGGTCGATGTCCAGCACCTTGACCTTTACGGTGTCGCCGATCTCGAGGATCTGGCTCGGGTGATTGACGTGCGACCAGGAAAGCTCCGAGATGTGGATCAGGCCGTCGATCCCGTCGAGGTCGACGAACGCGCCGAAGTCGACGATGTTCGAGATCTGACCCTCGACGACGAGGCCCGGCTCGAGGCGATCGAGAATCTGCAGGCGGACCTCCTTGCGCTCCTCCTCGAGAACAGCGCGGCGCGAGAGCACGACGTTGTTGCGCGAGCGGTTGAGCTCGATCACCTTGCACTCGATCTGCGTACCCATGTACTCGTCCAGGTTCGGCACGCGGCGGATGTCGACGAGCGAAGCTGGCAGGAAGCCGCGGACGCCGAGATCGATGATCAAGCCGCCCTTGACGACCTCGATCACCGTGCCCTCGACCGGCTCGCCAGACTCGGCAGCCGCTTCGATCCGTCGCCAAGCCTTCTCGAAGCGGGCGCGCTTCTTCGAAATGATCAGGCGACCGTCCTGATCCTCTTTGGTCAGGACGAGGGCGTCCACCTCCTCGCCGATCTGGACCTCCTCGTGGGGGTCGACAGACTTGCGGATCGAGAGCTCGTTGGCCGGGATTACGCCCTCGGACTTGTAGCCGATGTCAACCAGCACCTCGTCCTGGTCGATCCTGACCACGTGTCCGGTGACGACCTCGCCTTCCTCGAAGGGACGCAGCGTCGCGTCGTAGTTGGGGACGATCTGCCCGTTGATCTCGAGCAGCATTCCGTCAGAGTCCGGGACGACCTTCGCCTCGGGGTTGTCGACCACCGTGTTCACGGCAAAGAGCGTAGCGCAGCAGCGCGATTCAGCTGCCCACCGCACGCGTATCATCACGGCCGTATGCCAGTGCGAGCCACCAAGCGCGGAACCGCGCGGACCGCGCTCGACAGAGACTGCGATGTGCTGATCTGCGGCGCGAGCTTTGCCGGCCTCACGGTCGCGCGGGAGCTCGAGCGCTCGGGCGCCAACGTCATGCTGATCGACCGCTACGAAGTCGGCGAGCGACAGACCTCGGCCTGCGCCGCACCGACCGAATGGCTAGAGCTGCTCGGCCTCGGAAGCTCGGTCCGCCAGACCTTCGACGAGCTCGTCGTGCACACCGCGCGCTCGACCGCGCGCTGGCCACTGCCGTTCAGTTTCTCGACGTTCGACTACCGCGAGCTCTGCGGCCTGCTGCGCGCCGGTTCGTCCTCCAGCGAGTTCGAGACCGCGACCGTCCAGGGAGTGCAGACCGGCCGAACGCACACGGTGCGCACCGACCGCGGCGAGGTGCGGGCACCGTACGTGATCGATGCGCTGGGCTGGCGGCGCGTGTTATCGGGCTCGGCGCAGCCGATCCAGCCGCCCGATGCGAGGCTTTCACGCGGGCTCGAGGTGCATCCACGAGGAAGCGGGGACGACCTCGAGATCTGGATCGACCCGCACTACATACGGGCTGGCTACAGCTGGTCGTTCCCGGCCGGCGACGAGGTCCGCGTCGGTGTCGGCTCATTCGAGCCGCGCGACCACGTCAAGGACGGCACCGTCGCGCTGGCTCGCGACCTCTCGCTCGACCTGGCCGGCTATCAGGGCAACTGGATCCCCCACCAGTTGCGCCCGGCAACCGAGAACGGCATCTTCTTCGTCGGCGACTCGGCCGGGCACTGCCTGCCGCTGACCGCCGAGGGAATCCGGCCGGCGTTCTACTTCGCGCTCGCGCTCGGCCGCGAGCTGCGCGCGGCGCTCGCCGGCACGCTCACGCGCGAGCAGGCGCTCACCCGCTACCGCGCGTTCAGCCGCAAGCACGCGTTCAAGTACAGCTGCATGCTGGGCGCCCAACACCTCGCCGGCCGGACTACCGGCAGCGCCGCGATGCGCTGGCTGATCGGCGCGTACCGCGCTCGGCGCCTGTCGCATTGGACCTTCGAGCACTACTACGACATCACGCCACGACCGTTCACAGTGGCCCCTGGAAGAGCGCCAGCAGGCGGCGCGGCGAGCTCAGCGGGGTCCTGGACTCACTCCCTCGATAGCGGGTGATCTGGCCGCGGCGCTGCGCCGACGGCAAATTACTTCGCGGCGAGCCAATTCTCGCCGACGCCGACGTCCACTCCAAGCGGCGGGTCGAGCTCCCAGGCGCCGACCATCTCGGTGGTGATCAGTCCCCGCACCTCGTCGCTCTCCCCGACCGGACCCTCGATCATCAGCTCGTCGTGGATTTGCAGGATCAGTCGCGAGCGTAGGCCGGTGAGCGCCTTGTGAGCGCGGACCATCGCGACCTTGATGATGTCGGCCGCTGTCCCTTGGATGACGGTGTTGACGGCCAGCCGCTCGCCGAGGGCATGCTGCTGGCGGTTGCGGGCACGCAGCTCGGGGATCGGCCGGCGACGGCCGAGCAGCGTCGTCACGTAGCCCTGCTCGATCGCTTGCGCGATCGTCCGCTCGATGAACTCGCGCACCGCCGGGAAGCGCTCGAAGTAGGTGGCGATGAAGGCAGCGGCTTCCTCGCGCGGGATCTGCAAGCGGTCGGCTAGGCCGAAGTCGGTCAGGCCGTAGGCGATGCCGTAGTTGATCATCTTCGCCTTGGAGCGCATGCCCGCGTCGATCTCGTCCGCCTCGACCTGAAAAACCTGGCAGGCGGTGGCGGTGTGGACATCCTCGCCACGGCGGAATATCTCCTTCAAGACCGGCTCGTCGGCGAGCTGCGCGAGCACGCGCAGCTCGATCTGCGAGTAGTCGGCGCAAACGAGCACGTCGCCGGGCGCTGCCACGAAGCAGGCGCGGATCTCCCGCCCTAGCGGCGTGCGGATCGGGATGTTCTGGAGGTTGGGGTTCGTCGAGGAGAGCCGGCCGGTGCTCGCGACGGTCTGGAGAAACGTCGTGTGCAGGCGCGATTCGTGGTCAACCTGGGCCGGCAGCGGCTCGAGGTAGGTCTTGATCAGCGTCGACAGCTCGCGCCAGCGCTCGATCAGCGGCACGATCTCGTGCTCGGAACGGATCGCAGCGAGCACGCGCGCATCGGTCGAGAAGCCCGTCTTGCCGCGGCGCTTGCGCGACAGCCCGAGGCGTTCGAAGAGAATCGCGCCGAGCTGCTGCGGGGAGCCGATCAGAAACTCGTCGCCCGCCGCCGTGAAGATCGACTGCTCGAGCGTCCGGATCTCCTCGGCGACCCGCCCGCCAACCTCGTTCAGGCGCGGCACGTCGAGGCGCACGCCAGCAACCTCCATGTCACGGAGCACGCCGACGAGCGGCAGTTCGACCTCGCGCAGGAGCCCGTCAAGGTCACGCTCGGTCAACTCGGGCCGCTGGAAGTCGGTCAACGTGCGAACGGCCTGCGCGTCACCGGCGCTGCTCGGCGGCACCGCTATGCCGCGGTCCTCACAGAGCTCGGCGAGCGGATAGCCGCGCCGTGCCGGGTCCAGCAGGTAGGCGGCGAGCATCGTGTCGTGCGCGAGCCGCTGGGGCACTGCGTCGAGCGACTTGGCGTCGTGGGCAGCGATCGGATGCGCTTCAAGTGCGCTGACCAGCTCTGAAGGCTCGGCGACCTCGCCCGCCAGCACCTCGTCTGCCGTCGCGACACCGAAGCTCCAAGCTGCGTCCGCTCCGAACAGCGCACCCTCGGGCACCTCCGGTGGACGCACGGCGATAGCGAGCTCCCCTTCGCCGAGCGCGGCGAGCTGCGCGACCGTGACCTTCCGCGCTTTCACCAGGACCGGCTCTACCACTATCCCAGCCGTGTCAGCGGCTCCGATCGCCTCCTCGAGGCGGCGAAGCGGATCGCGCAGCTCGTAGCGTCGGAAAACGTCGCGCAGCGCCGTCATATCGGGCTGACCGGCGTGGATCTCGGCCACGTCGAGCTCGACGGGCAGGTCGCGCTGCATCGTCGCGAGCTGCTTGGAGATCAGTGCGTCGTCGCGGTAGGTGATCAGGTTTGCGCGGCGCTTCTCGCCGCTCACCTCGGCGACCCGGTCGAGCACCGACTCGAGCGAGCCGAAACGCTGCAGCAGCTCGGCCGCGGTCTTCTCTCCGATCCCCGGAATGCCGGGGATGTTGTCGGACGTGTCGCCTTTGAGCCCATAGAAGTCGGGTATCAGCTCCGGGGCGATGCCGTAGCGCTCGAGCACGGCGGCACGGTCGTAGAGCTTCGTCTCGGTTATCCCGCGCGCGGTCGCCATCACGCTGACAAGCCCAGCCTCGTCGACGAGCTGGAACGCATCACGGTCGCCGGTGACGATCGTCACCGGTATCCCCTGGCTGCGCGCGCGCTCGGCGAGCGTCGCGATCACATCGTCGGCCTCGTAACCATCGAGGCGAGCGTTGCGATAGCCGAATGCTGCCACCAGCGGATCGAACGCCGGCCACTGCTCGCGCAGCAGGTCGGGACGGGATTGGCGCCCGGCCTTGTACTCGGAGTAGATCTCGCTGCGTCCGGAGCTGCCAGCGTCCCAGGCGACCACCGTCGGCTCGACCCCGTGCTCGGTGATCAGCTTCACGAGCATCGAGGCGAAGCCGAAAATCGCGTTCGTCGGCTCGCCGGCGGACGTCGCGATGGCCTCAGGCAGCGCGAAGAATGCCCGGTAGACAAGGCTGTTGCCATCGATCAGGAACAGCGTCGGCACCGCGTCCGGATGCTATTGCCTACGATGAGTGGTGATGCGGGTGGCGGTCACCGGAGCTGGCGGCCTGATCGGGACCAGGCTGGTAGGCGCACTGAGCGCCCGCGGCGACGAGGTAGTGACGCTCAGTCGCAGCGGCGGCGACGGCAGCGTGCACTGGGAGCCGGCAAGCGAGCCGGCACCGGCGCAAGCGCTCGCGAGCGTCGACGCGGTCGTGCACCTCGCCGGCGAGAACATCGCCCAGCGCTGGTCGGCGGGCGCACGGGAGCGTATTCACACGAGCCGGGCAGCGGGAACCGCGAACCTCGTAGCGGGTATCGCCGGTGCCCGCGGGGCCGTGGGCTCAGATCCACGTCCACGGGTCCTCGTCTGCGCGAACGCCGTCGGCTACTACGGGAATCGCGGCGACGAGCTGCTGAGCGAGAGCTCAGGACCGGGTGATGACTGGCTGGCCTCGGTCTGCGTCGAGTGGGAAGCCGCCGCAATCGCCGCGGTCGCGCTCGGCCTGCGCGTCTGCGTGCTGCGAACCGGCGTGGTCCTCGACCGCGACGGCGGCGCACTCGGAAAGATGCTGCCGCCGTTCCAGGCTGGTGTCGGCGGCCCAGTCGCCGGCGGGCGCCAGTACATCTCGTGGATCCACGCCGACGACCTGATCGCGCTCTATCTAGCAGCGATCGACGACGAGCGCTTCAAGGGCCCGGTCAACGCGGTCGCACCCCACGCGGTGCGCAACGCCGACTTCTCGAAGGCGCTCGGCCGCGCGCTGCACCGACCCGCGTTCGCGCCTGTGCCGCGGGCGGCGTTGACGCTGCTCTACGGGGACATGGCGAGCATCGTCACCGATAGCCAGAACGTCGAGCCGGCCCGCGCAACTGAGCTCGGCATGAGCTACGCGCATGCCGAGCTCGACGAGGCTCTGCGCGACGCGCTCAGCCGCTGAGCCGGCGCACCTCGATCAGCTGGCCGGCACCGCCGACGCGGTAGCCGGCGAAGCTCGTCAACGAAGTGTCACCGCTGTACGGGTTGATCCGGTAGGTGCCGATGACGCTATGGCGTGCACCGAGGTGAAAGTAGGAGTCGACAACGCTGAGCCGCTTGTGCGCGTTCTTGCCGGCAAGCGCAATCGCCGCCAGCACCGAGGCCATCGCCTCGTAGCCGTAGAGGCTGCCGGCGGTCGGCGCGACGTCGAAGGCGCGACGGTAGTCCCGCAGGACGACCGCGGCCTGCGGCGGGTACTGGTCGAGCGGGAGGATCGGGCTCGTCACGTAGGTCGAGTCGGCCGCAGCGGCGAGCGAGCGCAGGAACGGGGCCGTCGCAAGGGTGCTCGGCGCGAAGAGTCTTACGCCTGGAAGCTCGGCGTGGAGCTCCTGCCACAACGCCTCAGCGCCGCGATCGGGCGCGGCGCCGAGCAGCACCGCGTCGGCCTTGGTCTTGGCGATCTTGGCGGCGGTCGGGCCGTAGGTCGACGGCTGCGTGCCGCTGGCGGTGTCGACGTCGGCGGCACCGGCCACGCTGACGCCGCGGCCCGGGGCGTCGCCCGCGAGGAGCCGCGCAATCACGCTGTCGTAGGGCGCGCTCAGCGCCGCCGTATCGCTCAACAAGTAGACGCGACGGACGCCGAGCGAGCGCATGAAGCTCGCGGTCGCCGCGGCCTCCTCCACGTCGCTCGGCAGAAGCCGCGCAAAGGTGTGGCTTTCGCTCGGGTAGTAGACCCTGGGCTCGCCCGTCTGGTCGAGCGGGTTGACGTCAGTCAGCCCGACGTAGGGGCTTGCCGGGCTGACCTGGAGGATGTCGTTCTCGTTGATCAGCGGCAGCGAGACCGCCGTCGCAGCGGAATCGAAGTCGCCGATGTAGGCGACCGCGTCGATGTCCTGGCCCGCCGCTTCGGCGGCGTGCGATGTCGTCTCCCGGTCCCAGCCGCCGGCGCTTTGCCGCCCGTCGTTGACCAGCGCGATGCTCACGTTGCGGTCCCGTCCGTGCGCGTGCGCCTGCTCGAGCGCGAGGATCTCGCCGTCGTTGATGCTCGTCATCAACGCACGCTGCGGTCCCTGAAGCGGGAGGTCCGAGTAGACGGTCAGGGTCTTCTCGTAGGTGTAGCCGCCCGCTTGAGTGCCCGAGCCGCCGCAGCCCGCGAGCACTGCGGCGATCGCCGCGACGACCAGTCCCGCCGCGCGCGAGCGGCGCACGCTCAAGCGCCGCCGAGGTGTCGGCGGATCTCGATCAGGTTCCCGTCAGCGCCGGCGCGGTAGCCGACGAAGCGCGCCTGCGAGGTATCGCCGTGCGCGTCGATCCTGTAGCGCCCGATCACGCTGTCGCGCCAACCAAGGTGAAAGTAGGCCTTGACCACGTCGAGGCGACTGCCAGCGCGCTCGCCAGCCCGCTGAATCGCCGCGAGCACCGACTCCATCGCCTCGTAACCGTAAAGCGACCACTGAGTAGGTGCCAAGCTGAACTCCTTGCGATAGCTGCGTAGAACGCGCTGAGCCTGCGGTCCGTACTGCCACAGTGGAAGGATCGGGCTTGTGACGTAGGTGGCGCCGGCGGTCGCTCCGAGCGACTCCAGGAACGGGTTCGTCGCGAGTGTGCTCGGCGCGAACAGCTTCACGCCGGGCAGCTTCGCGTAGAGCTCCTGCCACAGCGCCTCGACGCCCGGGTCGGCTGCGCTCGCGACGAACACGGCGTCCGCGTGCGTCGCTGCGATCGCCCTGGCGACCGATGAATACTGCGTGGGCGCTGTGTGGGCGGCGGTATCGATCTGCGCCGTCCCGGCGAGCGTGATCTGAGCATGTGCCGCGTCGGCGCCGGTCATCGCGCCGACCACGCTGTCGAAAGGCGTATTGCCCGGGTCGTTGTCCTCAAGCACGTAAAGGCTGGTAACTCCCACCGAATGCATGAAGCTCGCGGTGGCGCCCGCCTCCTGCACGTCGGACGGGACAAGGCGGGCAAACGTTTGGATGTTGCTCGGGTAGTAGCTCCCGGGCTCGCCCTTGTCGTCGTAGACGCTCGCGTCGGTCAGGCCGATGTAAGGGCTGGCAGGACTGACCTGGAGCATGTCGTCGGCATTTGTGATCGGCAGCGACGTAGCTGTCGCGGCGGAATCGAAGTCGCCGATGTAGGCGACCGCGTCGACGTTCTGCGTCGCGTCCGTCGCCGCGGTCGAGGTGTCTGTCGCATCCCAGCCACCAGCGCTTCCGGAGGCATCGCCGGTGTAAACCGGACTGATCAGGTATCTGTCGACGACATTGTGGTGCTGGAGGACGGCGAGCTCCTCCCCATATTCAAAAGTCTGCATCAGCCGGCCCTGAGGACCGGCGGTCGGCAGCGCCGTGTAGATCGTCAGCGCGTTGCCGAAGGCGTGTTCAGAGGTTGGCGGGCTCGAGCCGCCGCAGCCGGCGACTGCGATCGCAAGCGCGACGACGATTGCTGCCGTTCGGGGATGGCGCACGCGATGCTCCAGACGAGGTCTACCTCAACGAGCGCACCGGGAGTGCGCGCCAGCGGTCGAGGATTGTAGTGGCAGTCCTCAGGGCTGCGAGCCGCTCGCATCGTGTCCCGGCAAATGGCCGATCACGACACGCCCAGCGGCACCAAGAAGCATCACCAGGAGCGCCAGCAGGAACGCGTCGAGGCCGCTGATGCCAAGCGCCCAGAGCACGATCCAAAGCGCAAACCCGAAGGTGGCGGCGATGACGAGGCCCATGCTGGGCGCAGTCTATGCGACTGGCGCGGTGAGTGCGGTTGCAAATTCAGAGACGAGCTTTTCGACCGCGCCGGCGGAGTCTCCAGGCTCCCCGGCAGCGCGCACGATGCGCGATCCGACGATCACGCCGTCGGCCCCGGCGTCCGCCGCAGCAGCAGCCTGCTCGGGTGTCGAGATGCCGAAGCCGAGCGCGACCGGTACGTCGGTGGAGGACTTGGCGCGTTCGATCAGCGGCGCCAGCGACGCCGGCGCGGCTGAGCGCTCGCCAGTCGTTCCGGTGACGGAGACCACATAGAGGAAGCCGCGCGCGCGCCGGCCGATCTCCCGCAGGCGGGCGTCGGTGGTCGTCGGCGCGACGAGCGCGATCAGAGCGAGGCCGCGCTGATCGGCCGCACGCTCGAGCTCGTCGCTCTCCTCGAATGGCAGGTCAGGCACGATCAGGCCGCTCACGCCGCCGTCGGCGAGTTGGTCGAGGAACGACTCGATGCCCGGCGTCAGAACAGTGTTCGCGTAGGTCATCACGACCAGCGCAATTCGCTCGGTGAGCCTGGCAGCGAGTTCGAGCACGTCGCTGACGCTCGTTCCCGCGGCGAGCGCGGCCGTCGCCGCGGCGTGGATCGTCGGCCCGTCAGCGAGCGGGTCGGAGAACGGCACGCCCAGCTCCAGCAGGTCGGCACCGCCCGCGATGCACGCCTCACCGATCGCGAGTGAGCGCTCCAAGTCGGGGTAGCCACCCATCAGGTAGGGCATCAGCGCTGACCGCTTGCCGCTGGCGGCGAACGCCGCAGCGATCCGTTCGAGGCCGTCCGCGCTCATCGAGCGGCGCTGAGCGCGATTACCTCTGCGAGGTCCTTGTCGCCGCGCCCGGATAGACAAACGACGTCTAGCTCACCGGCGGGATTCGCGAGCAGCCAGGCGATCGCGTGAGCCGACTCGAGCGCGGGAATGATCCCCTCAAGACGCGTTAGCTCCCGGAACGCGGCGAGCGCCTCCTGGTCGGTCGCCGCGACATAGCGGGCGCGACCACTATCGCGGAGGTGGGCGTGCTCAGGGCCTGACCCTGGGTAGTCGAGTCCAGCCGAGATCGAATGCGCTTCGAGGATCTGACCATCGTCGTCCTGCAACACAGCCGATAGCGACCCATGCAGGACACCGGCTCGACCGCCCGCGGTCAGCGGCGCGCCGTGGCGTCCGCTTGCCAGCCCTTCACCCGCCGCCTCGACCCCGATCAACTCGACTGCGTCATCGACGAACGCGGCGAACATGCCAATCGAGTTCGAGCCGCCGCCGACGCACGCGACGACTCGCGATGGCAGCCGCCCGACCCGCTCGAGCAGCTGCGCGCGAGTCTCATCGCCGATCGTCCGTTGCAGCTCGCGCACGATCGCTGGGTAAGGCGCTGGCCCAACGGCGCTGCCGATTATGTAATGCGTATTGTCGGCGCGCTCGACCCAGTCGCGGATCGCCGACGACACGGCCTCCTTGAGCGTCCGTGCGCCGGCGCTGACAGCTTCGACGTGCGCACCGAGCAGCTCCATGCGCTGGACGTTGGGCTGCTGGCGGCGAATGTCCTCTTCGCCCATGTACACGACGCATTCCAGCCCGAGCAGTGCACAGGCAGTCGCAGTCGCGACACCGTGCTGTCCGGCACCAGTCTCCGCGATCACGCGCGACTTGCCCATCCGGCGCGCGAGCAGCGCCTGGCCCAGGGCGTTGTTGAGCTTGTGCGAACCGGTGTGGTTGAGATCCTCGCGTTTGAGGTACACGGGGTAACCGAGGCGCTCGCTGAGCCGGCGTGCTTCATAGAGCGGCGTTGGGCGGCCGACGAAGTCACGTGCCAGCAGCGCCAGCTCGGAGCGAAAGGCTGCGTCGGACCAAGCGTCGAGCCACGCTGACTCGAGCTGCGCGAGCGCCGGCATCAACGTCTCGGGCACGTACTGCCCGCCGTATGCCCCGTAGCGATGCGGAACACCGCCCGCGGCGCGAACGGTGCTCACACCGTCACCCCAGCCGCCGCATCGATGAACGCGCGCAGCCGGTCGTGGTCCTTCACTCCGGGCGCGGCTTCGACGCCACTTGCCACGTCGACGGCATACGGGCGGGTGGCGGCGATCGCCTCGCCGACGTTGTCTGCGTCGAGTCCGCCGCTCAAGATCAGTGGCACCTTCGAACGGCGGCCCTCGATCAACGACCAGTCGAACCGCTCGCCGGTTCCACCACGCAGCCCTTCGGCGTAGCCATCAAGAAGGTGGAAGTCGGTGTGGAAGCGCGCGAGATCCTGCAGCGTTGAGGCACCACGCACCGCGGAGGCTTTGATCGTGCGGGCGCCGGTGCGCCGCGCGACCTCCGAACAGAAGGCGGGCCCCTCGTCGCCGTGCAGCTGCACGAGCGTCAAGCCGATGCGCTCGTTGGCGTCGGCGATCGTCTCGAGTGAGCTGTTGACGAAGACGCCGACCAGCTCGCTGCGGCGGTGGAGCGCCGCGCCGATCCGCTCGGCCTCGGCGAGGTCGCAGCGGCGCGCCGAATGCTCATAGAAGACCATGCCTATAGCCCAAGCGCCAAGCTCGACCGCGGCCTGAGCATCCTCAAGCCGGGTGATGCCGCAGATCTTGACGCGCGGTGAGCCCATCCCACAACGGTAGCGGCTCGCGCGGCCCGAGATCCGCCGAGGTGGGCGCCCGCTCCGGCCGTCTGGCGAGGGTGACCCCAACGCGCACTAAAGCGGGCTGGCGAGTCCTCCTCGCAGCTCGCGGAGCGCGGCGGCTGGGGCGGCGGCGCGCATCAGCCGCTCGCCGATCAACGCCCCGGCGACCCCAGCCGCACTCAGACGCGCCAGCTGCTCTGCGCTCGAGATGCCGGATTCAGAGACCACGAGCGTGCCTGCCGGCATCGTCTCGAGCAGCGCGTAAGTGCGCTCTGGATCGACGCTGAAGTCGCGCAGGTCGCGGTTGTTGACGCCGATCAGCTCAGCCTCGGTCGCGGCGGCGATCTCGAGCTCAGCGGCATCGTGAACCTCGACGAGGACATCAAGCGACAGCTCACGCGCGGCGTCCTGCAACTCGCGAAGCGTCTGCCGATCGAGTGCGGCAACGATCAGCAGGACGGCCGAGGCGCCCGCCGCAGCAGCCTCGTGCAGCTGGTAGGCATCGACGATGAAGTCCTTGCGCAGGAGCGGTAGCGAGCACGCACCTGCAGCGTCGCGCAGGTCATCGAGCGAGCCGCCAAAGCGGTGCGCTTCGGTCAAGACGGACATCGCCGCCGCGCCACCTTCCTCGTAGGCGCGTGCGATGTCAGCGACACTCGAATCAGGACGGATCAAGCCGGCCGATGGCGAGCTGCGCTTGTGCTCGGCGATGATCGAGAGGCCGGGCCGCGCAAGCGCCGCCCTGAAGCTCGGGCGGGCCGGGCCCGCTTGCCGCGGGAGCGCGCTGAGCGGTAGCGAGCGCTTGCGCCGCTCCAGGTCACGCCGGGTCGTCGCGATGATCTCGTCGAGAACGTTCACGCGTGAACCTGGGTCGCGGCGATGAACGCCTCGAGCGACGCGGCGGCGCGCCCGCTGTCGAGAGCCACGCGCGCCGCCTCGACGCCTTCGGCGAGCGTCGCGGCGTTGTCAGCCACATAGATCGTGGCGCCCGCATTGACGAGCGCGAGCTCGCGCGCCGGCCCGGGCTCACCGGCGAGGACGGCGCGCGTGATCGCCGCATTGTGCGCCGGGTCTCCGCCCTCCAGACCATCGCCGTTCGCGAGTGCGACGCCGAGGTCCTGCGGGGTTACGGTGTAGGCGTCGATCCGCTCACCGTTGACCTCGATGATCCGCGTCGCGGCCGAGGTCGATATCTCATCAAGGCCGTCCTCGCTCGAGACGACGAGCGCCCGGTCAACCCCGAGTCGGGCGAGCACCCCAGCGATCGCCTCGAGATACGACGCGTCGGCGACGCCGACGAGCTGACGGCGCGCGCCGGCCGGGTTCGTCAACGGCCCGAGGAAATTGAAGATGGTTCGCACCGCTAGGTCTCGACGTACAGGGACGACAAACCGCGTCGCCTGGTGGTGGCTCGGAGCAAACATGAAGCCAAAGCCCACCGCCTCGATGCAGCGCGCGACCTCCTCGGGCTCGAGGTCGATCCGCGCGCCGAGCGCCTCGAGCAGGTCGGCCGAACCCGAGCGACTCGTCGCCGAGCGGTTACCGTGCTTGGCTACGGCGCAGCCGGCGCCCGCAGCGATCAGCGCCGCGGTCGTCGAGACATTGAAGGTCGA
>DATAJI010000163.1:0-2441 GCA_036262195.1 Solirubrobacteraceae bacterium | reverse complement strand
GCCGGCCGAATTCAAGAACTCTGTTAAGTAATCGCGTCTCGCGCTGATGCTCGACACCTGCGCTTGCCAGGGCCTGTCGCTTGTCACCCTCCTTGGCGAGGATGACCTGTACCGCGTATTCGCCTCGAACCCGCGCACGCGCGACACCAGCTCCAACCACTCCCGCCTAACCCGGAGCGTGCAGTAACGACCGCGCCCCCGACGGGCGGGGGCGCGGAAACGTCCGGCTGAGCAGGGATCCTTGGCTTGCTGAAGGTCCTTGATCCCTGGCTTGGAGGTTCACCTTGCAGGTGATGCGTGATGGACGCCCGGTAACCGTAGAAGTCAGCGCGGACGGAGCGGGTTTGGTCTCGCACGCGGGTAGCGCGCTGGTTGCGCAGGTCGCGGACAAGGTGGGGCTCACGGCGGCGTTGTCGCTGCGGCTGGCTGCGATCAAGCAGCGGCGTCGTGGTCATGACCCGGGCCGGGTGATCCGCGATCTCGCGGTGATGTTGGCCGACGGCGGCGAGTGCGTCTCGGATCTGGGTGCGGTCCGGGAGCAGGAGGTGTTGTTCGGCGGGGTGGCGTCTGACTCGACGGCGTTTCGGATGGTCGACCGGATCGCCTCCACGCCAGGGCTGCTGGACGCGGTTCGGCAGGCTCACGCCCAGGCCCGGGCGCGGTTCTGGGAGCTTGATGGGGCGCCTGAGCGGCTGACGCTCGATGTTGACGCGACGCTGATCACTGCGCATTCGGAGAAGGAGAAGGCGACCGGGAACTACAAGGGCGGCTACGGGTTTCACCCGTTGCAGGTTTACCTCGATGAGACCAGGGAGGCGCTCGGCGGGCTGCTGCGTCCCGGGAACGCCGGGTCGAACACCGCCGAGGATCACACGATGGTGATCGACCGGGCGCTCGCGCAGATCCCGGCCGAGTACGTCGAGTCGCTGGAGATCTTGGTCCGCGCCGATTCCGCCGGCGCGACGCATGGTCTGGTTGACTACTGCCGCGAGGGGAACATGCGCTTCTCGGTCGGCTACGAGCTGACCGAGCAGGTCCGCGCCGCGATCCTCGCGATCCCCGATGATGCGTGGGTTCTCGCGCTCGACCAGGACGGCAGCGAGCGGGACAACGGCGAGGTTGCGGAGATCACCGAGATGGTCGACCTGTCCGCCTGGCCCGAGCGCTGCCGGTTGATCGTGCGCCGTGAGCGTCCGCACCCCGGAGCGCAGCTGTCGTTCACCGACCACGACGGATACCGATTCCAAGCGATCCTCACCGACCAGACCGATGAGGAGATCGCCGTCTTGGAGTGCCGTCACCGCCAGCACGCCCACGTCGAGGACCGCATCCGCGACGACAAGGACACCGGGCTCTCCAAGTTCCCGTTCAAAGCGTTCGCGCTCAACGAGGTGTGGCACGAGATCGTGATGCTCGCGCACGACCTCATCGTCTGGACCCAAGCACTCGCCCTCGACGGAGAGCTCGCCAAGGCCGAGCCCAAGCGGCTGCGCTACCGACTGCTGCACGTCGCCGGGCGACTCGCGTTCTCCGGCCGTCGCGCGAAGCTCCACCTGCAGAACACCTGGCCCTGGGTCACCGAGCTCAAGGCAGCGTTCGAGCGACTCAAAGCGCTCCCAGCCGCAACCGGCTGACACCAGCACCGCCCGACCCACACCACCAAGCAGCCCTCCGGCCACGGCCACGATCACCGCTGCCCGCAAACCGGCAAGACAAGCGTCCGCGGTCCCTCAGAACCCGCCCAAACGCCACCACCAACCCCAACAACACCATGATCACCACCACTGCCCGCCGATCGCGAGCTCCCGAGTACCTCTCACACCCTTACTGAATGTTCCGGGCTAAGGTTGCGTGGTGGAGCCGCCCGCCGGGGTCGTGACGATGGTCTTTACCGACATCGAGGGGTCAACGCGAATGGCCGCCAAGATTGGTTCCAGCTGGCCGGACGCGCTCGCGCTCCATCACGGGATTCTCCGTCGCGCGATCGAGCGCTACCACGGGTAAGTCGCCAACACCGAGGGGGATGCGTTCTTCGCGTGCTTCGAGAACCCGCGGGATGCGATCGAGGCGATGATCGAGGCTCAGCACGGGCTCGCGAGCGCGGCGTGGCCGGGCGGCCTGGACCTGGTCAAGGTCCGGATGGGAGTGCACACGGGCTCGCCTACCCGACCACTCCCTCCCGGCGCCAGGGCCGCTGTGCCCGACGTGCTCGCGGCGCTGGTGTCGCGGTATTCGCCGTAGTCATCCGCCTACTGGTACGTTCGCGGCGCACTTCTGACGCCTGAGCCGGGCGATCCGCGCGGTCAGGAAGCTCTTTCGGTAAGACTTTGAGCATGGCGCCTGCTGCAGAGGAGGGACTGCTGGCCACCGCGCTGCGTCGCGAGGGGCGTGTGTTGCAGATCCGCCACGAGCAGGCGCTGTTCGTCGAGGGAGACCGAGCC
>DATAJI010000162.1:0-3001 GCA_036262195.1 Solirubrobacteraceae bacterium | reverse complement strand
GTACTCGCGGCTCGCGGTCGCCGATCAGCAGAAGGTCTTTGGCCGGAACCGGACCCACAAACGCCGCGTCGTCCTCGCGACGAACGTCGCCGAGACGTCGCTGACCGTCCCGGGCATCCGCTGCGTGGTCGACACCGGCCTCGCCCGGGTCTCCCGCTACAGCGCGCGGCTGAAGGTCCAGCGGCTGCCGGTCGAGCCGATCTCGCGCGCGTCGGCCGACCAGCGTAAGGGCCGCTGCGGACGCCTCGACGACGGGATCTGCGTCCGGCTCTACTCAGAGGACGATTTCAACGCGCGGCCGGAGTTCACCGACCCCGAGGTCCTGCGAACGAACCTCGCGAGCGTGATCCTCCAGATGGCCGCGCTCGGGTTGGGGGAGATCGAGGCGTTCCCGTTTCTCGAGCCGCCCGACCGCCGCCAGATCCGCGACGGCGTCGCGCTGCTGCACGAGTTGAGGGCGTTGGATCCGTCGGCCGCGGAGGCGCTCACCCCGCTCGGGCGCAATCTCGCGCGGCTTCCGGTCGACCCGCGCCTCGGTCGCATGGTGCTGGAGGCCAACCACCTCGGTTGCGCCCGCGAGCTGGCCGTCATCGCCGCCGCGCTGTCGATCCAGGATCCACGCGAGCGCCCCGCCGAGCAGCGCGGCCAGGCCGACCAGCTGCATGCCCGCTTCACGGATCGGTCATCGGACTTCCTGGCCTACGTGAACCTGTGGCGCTACCTGCGCGCGCTGGAAGACGAGCTCTCGCGCTCGCAGTTCCGCAAGCGCTGCAAGGCCGAGTTTCTGCACTACCTGCGCATCCGCGAGTGGCAGGACCTCGTCGCCCAGCTCGAGGACGCGGCGCGCGAGGTCGGGGTGACACTCAACGACGCGCCGGCCGAGGGGCCCGAGATTCACGCCGCCGTCCTCGCTGGGCTGCTGTCGCACCTGGGAATGAAGGACGGCGCGACCCGCGAGTACACCGGCGCACGAGGGGCGAAGTTCGCGATCTTTCCCGGCTCGGTGCTCGCGCGTCGCGGGCCGACGTGGGTGATGGTCGCCGAGCTGGTCGAGACGTCGCGGCTGTGGGGCAGGACTGCGGCGGCGGTCGACATCAGGCAGGTCGAGCGGCTCGCTGAGCACCTCGTCAAGCGCTCCTACGGCGAGCCGCGGTGGGATCGCCGCCAGGCCGCCGTCGTCGCGCCAGAGCAGGTGACGTTGTACGGCCTGGCGATCGTTCGGTCGCGAACCGTCCAGTACGGGCGGATCGATCCGTCGGCCGCGCGGGAGCTGTTCATCCGCCGCGCGCTCGTCGAGGGCGATTGGGACCAGCGCCACGCGTTCATGCGCGAGAACGAGCGCCGGGTGGAGGAGGTCGAGGCGCTCGAGGCGCGGGCGCGGCGGCGAGACCTGCTCGCGAGCGAGGCGGCGCGGGCGGCGTTCTTCGACACGCGGGTCCCGGAGGGCGTGGTCAGCGGGCGTCATTTCGACCGCTGGTGGAAGGCGGCGCGGCAGACCCAGCCGACGCTGCTCGACTACCCGATGGACATGTTGATCGAGGGCGACGTCGCGCCCAATGACGGTGACCGGCCGGCGCGCTGGATTCAGCCCCACCCCCCGCTGGAGCTCGCGCTGTCCTACCGCTTCGACCCCGGCTCGGTGGCGGACGGCGTCACGGTCCATATTCCGCTCGCGTCGCTCGGGGCGGTGCGGGAGACGAACTTCGAGTGGCTCGTGCCGGCGTTTCGCATGGAGCTGGTCGTCGCGCTGTTGCGGACGCTCCCGAAGCGACTCCGCACGCCGCTCGTTCCGATCCCCGATACCGCGACCGCGCTGCTTGCCGAGGTCAAGCCGCGCTCCGGTCCGCTGCTCGAGGTGCTCGCCGAGGCGATCGAACGGCGGCGCGGCGTACGCATCAGCGCCGCCGACTGGTCACTCGACGATCTGCCCGCGCACCTGCGGATGACCTTCTGTGTCGAGGACGAGGACGAGGACGGGACGGTGCTCGCGTCGGGCCGGTCCCTCGACGCGCTGCGCGATGAGCTGCGGCCGGCGCTGAAGGCGCGCCTGGAGCACGCGGCACCGGCGCTCGCGCGCCATGGAATGCGCGACTTCGACGTCGATTCGCTCCCGCGCACGGTCGACCTGGGGGGCGGGTCTGGTTTGCGCGGCTTCCCAGCGCTGGCCGACGAGGGCGACGCAGTGGGAATCCGGGTCTGCGACACACCGGGTGAGCAGGCCGTGACAATGGCCCGCGGGACCCGGCGGCTGCTGCGGCTCACCGTTCCCTCACCGAGTCGCTGGGTGACCGGTCAGCTCAGTCTGCAACTGACCCTCGCGCTCAGCGCCGCGCCTCACGAGACTCCGGAAGCAGTGATCGAGGATGCCACGAACGCCGCGCTCGACGCGCTGATCGCGAGTGGCGGCGGACCGGCGTGGGACGCCGGGGCATTCGCGGCACTCCGCGAGCACGTCCGCGGTGACCTGCGGCCCACAACGCTCGGCACGCTGGTCGCGTTCGGTCAGATCCTCGACGCGGCGCGAGCCGTCCCCGAGCGGCTCGACACGCTTCCGGCGAGCGCTGCCTTCGGCCCCGCGCGGGAGGACGTCGCCCGGCAACTCGGCCGGCTCGTGTACCCCGGGATGCTGGCGGCGACCGGCCTCGCGCGGCTGGGCGATGTCGAGCGCTACCTGCGCGCCGCGGCGCAGCGCCTCGAACGGCTGGCGCGCCACGTCGTCGCCGACGGCGAGCGGATGGCCGCGATCCACGAGCTGGAGGCTCAGGCTGCCGGACGCGGTGACGTGATGTGGCTGATCGAGGAGGTGCGTGTCGCCCAGCTCGCCCCAGGTGCGCACGTCCGCCCGGGAGCGACGGTCAAGCGCGTCCGCGAGGCCCTCGCGGTGGGCTAACGAAACTCAGAACATTCATTCATACGCCGTGTTTCAACGGTCTTGCGGGTGACGAACAGAGCACAGACAGTGCTAAGCCCGTGCGTCGCGGCGTCCGAGCTCCTCACCACC
>DATAJI010000161.1:0-2691 GCA_036262195.1 Solirubrobacteraceae bacterium | reverse complement strand
GCTTCCGGTCCCATGAGCGGCGCGGAACTGAGGCTCGGCGCAGTGTCCTATCACCCCCGGGTGGTGACGATCTGGGAGCGGTTTCGCGGCTACTTCAACGATGCCGGGGTACCGACGGACTACGTGCTGTTCTCCAACTACGAACGATTGGTCGATGCGGTCCTCGCTGGGAGCGTCGACATCGGGTGGAATACCAACACCGCATATGTGGTGCTCGATCATCGCGCTGGTGGGGGCACGCGGATTCTCGGGATGCGCGATCTGGACCGCGATTGGTCGACCGTCTTGGTGATGCGCAAAGGCAGCTCGCTGGCGAGCGTCCGCGAGCTCGATGGTCGGGTGCTTGCGCTCGGCAGCCGGGACTCTGGTCATGCGGCGATCCTGCCGCTTCACTACCTGGCCGAGGCAGGGCTGGCCGTGGAGGAGCGCTGTCGCGTGGTGCGTTTCGATACCGATCTCGGCAAGCACGGTGATACCGGCGATTCCGAGCTTCACGTGGTGCGGGCAGTCGCCGCCGGCGAAGCGGATGCGGGCGCGCTTTCGGCGGTCTACTTCAGCGCGTTTCGGGCCGAGGGTGTGCCCGAGGTCGCTGAGCTCGAGGTGGTGTGGAGCAGCCCGACGTACTACCACTGCAACTTCACGGTTCTGGACTCGCTGGAGCGCGAGGTCGCGGATCGATGGTCACAGGCGCTGCTGGCGATGGACTTCGACGATCCGAGCCTACGTCCGGCGATGGAGCTCGAGGCTGTCCGGCGCTGGTATCCGGGCGACCGCGACGGTTACGCGTCGCTGACCGCGGCGATGCGAGAACAGGCGCTGCTGCCATGACGGCCAGCCGCGAGCAGACCCCCGCTCACCGGGTCGACGCCGAGCAGCTGGAGTTCGGCGGGGGTCTGGAGGTCCTGCTCGCGGCGGCCCTGGAGCGGGTGGCGCCCGGCGGCATCCTGGAGGTCAGGACGCCGTCGCGCGCCGTCGCGCTCGAACTGCCGGGCTGGGCGCGGATGGCGGGCCACGCGCTGGTCGGGGAGACGACGGCACGCCACGCGCACGTTGTGCGGATTCGTCGCGCCGTCTCCGCGCGCATCTTGGCGGATCCGCTCCCGGAGCGTGGAGAGCCGCCGGCGCTCCGCGCCGGAGAGCTGCACACCGCTGACTGGCGCGACGGGAACCTGCCGCCGGATCCGCATCCCGGCGCAGGCTTCGCTCCGCTGGGGGCGATGATCGAGGCCGGGGCGCCGACACACCACTGGCGGCTGAACGAGCGCGATGCAGTCTGGGCCGACGATGTGGGCGAGCTTGTGGAGCAGGCGTCGGCACAGCAGTGGGATGCCTCGCGTGACGTTCCGTGGGAGGCGGCGCGCGAGCTCGATGACACGACCGAGCGAGCGGTCGCGCAGGTCATGACGTTCCTGGCCCAGAACGAATACGCCGCGCTGTACGTGCCCGCCGGATTTCTTGCGCAGATCAATCCACAACTGACCGAAGTCGTGCTCTGGCTCAGTAGCCACGTATACGACGAGGCCCGGCATATCGAGGTGTTCACCAAGCGCTCGCTCGCCGGCGGTCAGCACGGATACGCGCTCGCCTCGACTGAGCTCTCGCTGCGCACCCTGCTCGACGAGCACGATTTCACCGCATCATCGCTACTGCTCAACGTGCTCGGCGAGGGCACCTTCCTGGATCTCCTGCGGTTCGTCGAGCTGCACGCGCCCGACGCCGCCACCGCAGCCGCGGCCAGGCTCGCGCACCGCGACGAACGCCGCCACGTCCATTTCGGGATCTCCCACATCGCGCGCGCAGTCTCCCTGCAGCCGGACCTACAGGCGTCTCTGATCACCGCCGCCGAAGCTCGCGCGGCCAAGCTGCTCAGCCTGTCAGGACTGTCCCCGGTACTCGTCGAAGCTCTGACGATCATGGCGGCCAGATGCCTGCAGCCCGCCGAACTCGCCGAAGCCGCCGCCGACGTGCGCGCGCTTCTGGCCACGATGCAGCGCAACCGGCTGCGACGGCTGCGAGCCTGCGGCTTCACCGCCACCACCGCGCAATACCTCTCCGACCTCCACACACCAAACCTCATGTGACCGTGCCCGCTCCGGCTCAACCATGGTCGCGAACGACTATGGGAAGCCGGCGTCTGGCCGTGCGGCGCGGTTCGCTGCGTTCTATCCTCGCGGCAGTGCACATCGCAGAGCTGACGCCGCCCGAGCAACGCGTGCTCGGCTGTCTGATCGAGAAGCGCTGGACGACACCCGATCAATATCCGCTCTCGCTGAACGCGCTGCGGCTGGCCTGCAATCAGTCGACCAATCGTGACCCGGTCACCGATTACGATGAATCGACCGTCCGGGAAGCTGCGCAGCGGCTGTGTAAGTACGGACTGGCTCGGCTGGTCAGCGGTCACGCGTCGCGTACGGTCAAATACCGCCACTTGGCCGAGGACGGGCTCGGCCTCGAACGGGAGGAGCTGGCGATCTTGGGTGTGCTCCTGCTCAGGGGAGCTCAGACACCCGGCGAGCTGAAGAGCCGGAGCGAGCGGCTGGCGCCGCTCGATTCGCTGGCTGACGTGGAGCGCGTCCTGGATGCGCTCGCCGAGCACGGGTACGCGGTGCGACTCGAGCGCCGGCCGGGACAGAAGGAGGACAGGTTTCAGCAGCTGCTCGGGGGTGGTTCGTACCCGCCTCCGGCGAGCGC
>DATAJI010000160.1:0-4377 GCA_036262195.1 Solirubrobacteraceae bacterium | reverse complement strand
CTTGAAGACGCTCAGGTCGACGTAGTCGAGGCCGTAGCGCTCGGCGAGCGCCTGCGCGAGGCCGTCCGGCGTCAGTGAGCCCTGCTGCAGCAGCACTTCCTCCGGCAGCTCGCCGGTCCTACGCGCCACCTCGATCGCCGCGTCGACCTGCTCGCGGCTGCACAGGCCCAGCTCACTGATGACATCGGTGAGGAAGCGTTGACCACCACCGCGTCGAGTCGGGGCCCTGATCCCGGCAAGGCTCGCCGAATCGAGCTCGACCGTCTTCTCGAGCGTCGTCTCGAGAGGCGGAGGCGCCTGCTCGACCGGCGGCGTCGCCTTCTTGGCCGGCGCGGCGCTCTCAGCCGACGCGGTCGTTTCAGCCCGCGCGGGAGCCTCAGCCGTGGCGGTTGCCTTCGGGCTCTTCCCCGTGTCGTCACGAACCAGGGGCGGACCAGCTGCCTGGCGAGCCATCTCTAGGCCTCCTCGACCGCGCGCGCCATCACAGCCCGCGGCGCGGGCTGGCCGGTCCAAAGCTCAAAGCTGATCGCGCCCTGCTCACACAGGAGCGTGTAGCCGTCCAATGTCCTCACAGCTAGCCTCCGTGCGCTTTTGAGCAGGTGGGTCTCTTCGCTGCCGTACACGTAGTCAACGACGCATGCATACGTGGACAGTAGATCGGTATCTATGCCCCAGAACTGGAGCGTTTCTTCAGATTCGCCTGCCCGAGCCTCGAGACCAACGGTCGTGCAGTTCACGAGCAGGTCAGCTGGCTCAACGCTCGCGATCGCCCGCACACCGAGCATCTCAGCGACCTCGTGCGCGCGCTCGGGCGTCCTGTTCCATATCGCGACGCTCGCGCCCGCCGCGTGTAGCGCCCACGCAGCTGCTCGTGCCGTGCCACCCGCACCGAGAACCACTGCGCGCGCGCCGCTCGGATCGAGCGGCAAGGCGGCGATCAGCGCCGGTGCATCCGTATTCCCGGCGTGCACGCGCCCGTCGGCCGCGAAGCTGAGCATGTTGGCCGCGCCGATCTCGCGCGCTGCGCTGGTGGCGCTGTCCGCCAGGGCCAGCGCCGCCTGCTTGTGCGGCAAGGTGACGTTCGCTCCGACGAAGCCGGCGGCCGGCAGCGCGGCGACAGTCTCGGCGAACAGGCCGGGCGGAACCGGCAGCAGCTGGTAGCTCCAACCGTCGAGCGAGAGCTCGGAGAAGGCTGCACGATGCATTGCGGGCGAGCGGCTGTGCAGGACGGGCCAGCCGAGCACGCCGAGCCGTCCAGGCGTGTGAGCTTGCGTCGGCTCGCCGGGCGAGGAGCCCACGGCGGGGCCCCCGCTACTTCTTCTTCGCTGGCGCCGGGCAGCGGTCGGGAAGGCGCCCGTGATCGGCCTTGACCGCGGCGTTGTAAACGGCGACGTCATCGTCGAACGTCGTCTGGTTGTCGGCGAAGGCGAGTGCGCCGCAGGCGTTCGGCTTGACGACGAAGTACAGGTAGCTGTCGTGCGCTGGCCGAGCCGCCGCATCCAGCGCCGCCAGCCCGGGGTTCGCGATCGGTGTCGGCGGCAGGCCATAGTGGTTGCGCGTGTTGTACGGCGTTTTGAGCGTGAGATCGTGCCCGGTCAGACCGCCCTTGGGGTCGTGTAGGTAGTAGAGCAGCGTCGTGTCCAGACCCAGTTCGATCCCCTCGCCGAGGCGGTTGTAGATCACCGCCGCCACCTTCGAACCGTCCGAGGTGAGCTGCGACTCGCGCTCGATGATCGAGGCGATCGTGATCACGTCGTAGCGCGTGAGGTTCTTGCTCCTCGCGTAGCGCATGTTGACCCGCGCGAAGTACAGCTTGAACGCAGCCAGCTGCTTCGCGACGAGCGAGCTGACCCAGCCGTGGCGATAGAGGTAGTAGGTGGCGGGGAAGAGGAAGCCCTCGAGCGATTTGACGCCCTTGTGCGCCCCATAGGCCTGCGGCGAGAAGTGAGCGGCCGTGGGCGTCGACGCGGTCAGGTAGTTGCCACGCAAGCCAGCCTTGCGCGCGAGCAAAGCGATCTGTGTCCGCGTATCGCCTTCGGGGATCGTCAGTGAAATCACCGCGCCGCTCCCGGATTGCTGGGTCAGTGCGCTCAGCGCGGCGCTGTAGCTCATGC
Organism: Solirubrobacteraceae bacterium; assembly: GCA_036262195.1. Taxonomy (GTDB): domain Bacteria; phylum Actinomycetota; class Thermoleophilia; order Solirubrobacterales; family Solirubrobacteraceae; genus Palsa-513. The sequence continues at coordinate 2,263 of DATAJI010000160.1, read as the reverse complement.
CGTGCTTCAACGTGTAGACGCCGGCCCGGAACTTGTCGCTGTCGCCCGAGAGCGAGGATCGCAAGTCGAAGAAGAAGCTCGATGAGACGACGCCGTCTTCGGCGAGCAGCGTGCCGACCGTTCCGCCGCTGGCTCCGGCTGGAATGCTGACCGTCACGCTGGCGCCGCCGGCACCGTGGAAGGGCTGGAACAGCTCGATCAGGAACCACGCCGCGAACACGACGAAGACCAGCACCGCGAAAGCGACGAGCCGGCGCACGAGGAAGCGTTTGCGGCGAGCGCCGCCCGGCTTGGGCAGCCGCCTGCGGGCCGCCAGTCGCGCGAGCACGGCCTGCAATCCGCCCTGGCGGCGCTCTTGCTCACCGACCCTCGGGTCGACCCAGTCGAGATCCTCGGCCCAGTCGCCGCCGGCCGCCGGATGGGACCCGTGCTGGTCAGGGGGCTGCGAACCACCCCCGGTCCGTCCCCGCAGCGGGCTCACGCCCCTCTCTCTAAAGCCAGCGACACGACCGACTCAATTTAGCGGGAGCGCTCGCCGGAACCGCCGCGCCGCAGCGCAAGCCAGCTCTCGAGCAGGTGCGCTGCGGCCCGCGAGTCCTCACTCGCCCGGCGCGAGGCGTCGCGAGCCGCGAGCCGCGTCGTCAGCCGCTCGTCATATAGCTCGACCGGAACCGCGGCGCCAAGCCGCGTTCGCAGCCGCTCGGCGAACTCGCGCGTCTCGGTCGTCTGAGCCGTCTCGCCACCGGCGAGCGCGATTGGCAGACCGACCACGACGACTTCGACCCCACGCTCCGCCACGAGCGTTGCGAGGCGGCCGAGCCCGGCGCGCGTGGCCGGTCGCAGGACCAGCTCGATCGGCGTCACGATCGTGCCGGTCGGGTCGCTGATCGCAACGCCGCAGCGGGCGGAGCCGTAGTCCAATGCGAGGGCTCTCATGACTGCAGGCGTTCTTGGGGTTCGGGGCCGATCTGAGACAGCGGCGGGTGCCACCTCTTGGCCGCTCAGGACTCGTCCAGTGCGGCTTTAGCTGCACTCGTGGCGGCTTCGAGTGCTTCGCTGATTTTGTTGGTGTTGGGGCCGCCGGCTTGGGCCAGGGTGTCGCGGCCACCGCCGCCGCCGCCGAGGACTGCGGCGGCGACCTTGGCGACCTCGCCGGCCTTGACGCCCCGCTTGACGATCGCCGGCGCGACGCTGACGAGGACGCTGGCGCGCCCGTCGACGCTCGTTGCGAGCACGATGACGCCGTCGCCTCCGAGTTTGCCCTTGATGCGGTCGGCTATATCGGGCAGGGCCTTGGCGTCTTCGAGGACAACCTCCGCGCTGACGAGCAGGGCCTCCGCCACGCTGACGGCGCTCTGCGCGATTGCCGCCGCGTCGATTGTCGCGCTGCCGGCGCCCCCGCGCCGCGCCGCGGCTTCGAGCTTGCGGCGCTGCTCCTCGCGCGCCCGAACCGCCTCCAACGCGCCGTCGGGGGGCGTCCGCAAAAGCGTGGCGATCGCGTCGAGCTCGCGGTCGCGCTCGCGAACCAGCTTCACTGCCTCCGGGCCCGTGAGCGCCTCTATCCGCCTCACGTTCGCCGCACTCGAGGTCTCGCTGAGGATTCGCAGGAGGCCGATCTCGGCCGTCGAGTGGACGTGCGTGCCGCCGCACAGCTCGCGTGAGAGCCCGTTGTCGCCGACCTCGACCATCCGCACGATCTCGCCGTACTTCTCGCCGAACAGCGCCATCGCGCCGAGCGAGCGCGCCTCGTCGAGCGTCGTCGTGATCGCGCGAACCGGATAGTTCTCGAGGATCCAGTCGTTGACTTGATCCTCGACTGCGCGCAAATCCTCATCGCTCAGCGCCTGGCCGTGGCTGAAGTCGAAGCGCAGCTTGTCGGGCCCGACGTAGGAGCCGGCCTGGCGGACGTGCGGCCCGAGCCGCCGGCGGAGCGCGGCGTGCAGCAGGTGGGTCGCCGTGTGGTTGCACTCGGTCGCGTGCCGTGTTCCCGGCTCGACGCGCGCGAGGACGCGCTCCCCGGAGTGCAGCTCGCCCTGCTCGAGCACGACGAGCAGCGCCTGGTCATCGCCGAGCCGCACGACGTCGGCGACGCGCGCGCGGCAGTCGCCGTCCTCGCACTCGATCGACCCGACATCGGACACCTGGCCGCCGCCGACGGCGTAGAACGGCGAGTCGGCGAGCTTGACCAGAGCAGAGCCGCCGGTCCCGCCGAAGGCGGGGTTCTGCGGCTCGACCGCGGCGACCGTCGTCGCCTGCTCGGTCG
>DATAJI010000159.1:0-5688 GCA_036262195.1 Solirubrobacteraceae bacterium | reverse complement strand
CGTGATCGCAGCCGGCGGTAATGGCGCGGCCATGGACCGTCTGCGGCTGGTTTACGCCGGATGAGTGGTCTGGCTCCAGAGCTGCCGTTGGCATCCGACGATGGCGTCGTGCCACTCGTGACGAGGCGCGTCGGGCGGTCTGCGCTGCGGCTGACTGAGGTTTCGCTGGGTGGAGCGCAGCTCGGCAATCTCTATCGGGCGATCACGGATGAGCAGGCCTGTGCGACCGTCGATGCGGCGTGGGAGGGGGGCATCCGGTATTTCGATACTGCGCCGCACTATGGGCTCGGCCTCTCCGAGCGGCGCCTCGGCGCGGCGCTTGCCGAGCGACCGCGTAGCGAGTTCGTCCTGTCGACGAAGGTCGGGCGCCTCCTGGAGCCGGTGAGTTCGGCGGGGGAGGTGGACGATGAGGGCTTCTACGTGGCGGCGACCCATCGGCGCGTCTGGGACTTCAGTCGCGACGGCGTGCTGCGGTCGCTGGAGGAGAGTCTTCAGCGACTCGGCGTGGACGCCGTTGACATCGTGTATCTGCATGACCCAGACGAGCACCGGCGCGAGGTGCTCGAGACCGCCTACCCGGCGCTCGAGGACTTGCGCGGGCAGGGCGTCGTCTCAGCCATCGGCGCAGGCATGAATCAGACCGCGATGCTGGCGGACTTCGCGCGCCACACCGACATGGACGTGCTCATGCTCGCCGGCCGCTACACCCTGCTCGAGCAATCGGCGCTTGACGACCTGTTGCCCGCCTGCGAACAACGCGGCGTCGGAATCGTCGCCGCCGGCGTGTTCAACAGCGGGCTGCTCGCGCGCCGCGCCCCCGCAGACGGCGCCAAGTACGACTACGGCGACGCCCCCCAGGCGCTCGTGCTGCGCTCCCGGCGCATGGCGGAGATCTGCGAGCGTCACGGCACCTCCCTCCCTGCAGCCGCCTTGGCGTTTCCTCTGGCGCACCCGGCCGTCGTCAGCGTCTGCGTGGGCGCGCGCTCTCCTGAGCAGATTGATCGCAACATCGGCCTGCACCGATCGGACGTGCCCGCCGCTGTCTGGAGTGAGCTGAAGGAGCAGGCCCTCCTGCGTTCAGACGCTCCGGTGCCCGCTGATGAGCGAAGCGGTGCGTCGGGTGAGCAGTCATGACGAGCGACGGGAGCGACCTGCGCGCAGCCTGCTACGTCGGTGAGCGGACGCTGACCGTCGTCGAGACCGAGCCGCGCCGTCCCGGTGACGGCGAGGTCGCGATCGACGTCGCCTACACCGGGATCTGCGGCACCGATCTGCACATCCTCCACGGGGCGATGGACGCCCGCGTCACACTGCCGGCAGTGCTCGGCCACGAGATGTCCGGCACGATCGCCGCGATCGGGAACGGCGTGAGCGGCCACTCGATCGGCGAGCGGGTGACCGTGATGCCGCTCGCTCCGTGCGGCGACTGCCCGGCCTGTCTGGCGGGGTACTCGCACATCTGCCACAACCTCGACTTCCTGGGCATCGACTCTCCGGGCTCGATGCAGTCAAGCTGGACCGTGTCCGCGGACGTGGTCGTCGCCCTGCCGCCAACGCTCTCGCTCGAGCACGCTGCGCTCGCCGAGCCGACCGCCGTGGCCGTCCACGATGTGCGCCGAGCGGCGCTGCAGGAAGGCGAGCATGCGGTCGTGGTCGGCGGCGGCCCGATCGGCCTGCTTGTCGCGTGTGCCGCACGCGCCCGCGGCGCCGACGTCGTCGTGATCGAGCCGGCCGAGGGCAGGCGCGAGCTGGCGGCGACGATCGGGCTGCAAGCGGTCGACCCGGCTGCCGAGGACGTGCAGGCCTTCGTCTCGGATTGGACCGCCGGTGCGGGAGCCGAGGTCGCCTTCGAGGTCTCCGGCGCGGTGGCCGGCATCGAGACGGCCATCCAATCGCTCGGCGTGCGCGGGCGCGTCGTTGTCGTCGCGATCCACGCAACGCCACCGGCGGTGAATCTCTTCCGGGTGTTCTGGCGCGAGCTGACACTGATCGGCGCGCGCGTCTACGAACGGCCCGACTTCGAAGAGGCCGTACGTCTCCTCGAGACTGGCGCGATTCCAGCAGCCGAGGTGATCACGCGCATCGAGCCCCTCGAGGCGGTGGCGGCCGCGTTCGCCGAACTCGAGTCCGGACGCGCGATGAAGGTACTGATCGACTGCCGGACCGGCAGCTGAGATGGATCGAGAGCTGCGCGGCGCATCAGGTCCCGCGACGATGTTCGATCTCAGCGGCAAGGTCGCGGTCGTGACCGGCTGCAGGCGCGGCATCGGCCTGGCGATGGCGGAGGCGCTCGCAAGCGCCGGCGCCGACATCATTGGCGTGAGCGCACAGCTCGAGGCGAGCGGAAGCGAGGTGGCACGCCGGGTTGAGGCAGCAGGCTGCCGCTTCAGCGGCTTCGCGGTCGACCTAAGCGACCGCGCCGCGGTCGAGGAGCTCGCAAACGACCTCGCGGAGCGCGCCGCGCCGATCGACATCCTGGTCAACAACGCGGGCACGATCGCCCGCGCCCCGGCGCTCGACCACGACACCGCCACGTGGGAGCGCATCCTCGAGGTCAACCTGACCGCGCCGTTCCTGCTCGCGCGAGCACTCGGCAGAGGAATGGTGCAGCGCGGCTCAGGCAAAATGATCTTCACCGCGTCGCTGCTCAGCTTCCAGGGCGGCGTCCTCGTGCCGAGCTACGCCGCCGCGAAGTCCGGGATCTCCGGCCTTGTCAAGGCATTGGCGAACGAGTGGGCACCACACGGCGTCAACGTCAACGCGATCGCACCCGGCTACATCGCGACCGACAACACCGCCGCGCTGCGCAGCGATCAGGATCGAAACCGCGCGATCCTCGACCGGATCCCAGCGGGTCGATGGGGCCTCGCGTCAGACCTGGCAGGCGCCACGGTCTTCCTCGCATCGTCGGCGTCGGATTACGTTTGCGGCACGATCATCGCGGTCGACGGCGGATGGCTGGCCCGATGAGTGATCAGGACGTCCTGCAGCTCGTGTGCGCCGGGGGCATCGTCCCCGTCGTCGTCGTCGAGGACGCCGACCATGTCCGCGGCCTCGGCAGCGCGCTCAAACGGGGAGGCCTGCCCGTCGCCGAGGTGACGCTTCGCACCGAAGCATCGATCCGTGCCCTTCGCGCGCTCGCCACAGACGGCGATCTCCTCGTCGGCGCCGGTACCGTGATCAGGGCGCAGCAGGTCGATATCGCGCGCGACGCCGGCGCGCGCTTCGTCGTTACTCCGGGCTTCAGCGCGCGCGTCATCGAGCGCTGCCGTGAACTCGGCATGCCGGTGATACCGGGCGTGTCGACCGCGACGGAGGTCATCGCGGCACTCGACCACGGCTGCGAGCTGCTCAAGTTCTTTCCCGCCGAGGCCAGCGGCGGCGCGGCGACGATCCGCGCGCTCCAGGGCCCGTTCCCGCACGTTCGCTTTATCCCTACCGGTGGCGTGAGCGCTGCCGGCGCATGCGTGTACCTTCGATTGCCGTCGGTCGCTGCTGTCGGCGGCAGCTGGATGGTCGCGCCCGAGCTGTTGCGGGAGGGTGATTTCGCGCGCGTGTCGCGCCTCGCCGAGGAGGCCGTTCTCGTCGCCGCGCAGGCCAGGCCGTGAGCTCGCTCACGATCCGCGCCACCGAGCAGTGCCGCTACGACCTCGTTGCGCTCGGTGACGTCATGCTGCGCCTTGATCCGGGCGAGGGACGCGTGCGCACGGCCCGCGCGTTTCGCGTCTGGGAAGGCGGCGGCGAGTACAACGTCGCACGCGGCCTGCGCCGCTGCTTCGGCCTGCGCACAGCGATCGCGACGGCGTTCGTCGACAACGACATCGGCAGGCTGCTCGAGGACCTCGTGCTCCAAGGCGGCGTCGACACCTCGCTCCTACATTGGGTGCCCCACGACGGCGTTGGCCGCTCCGCACGCAACGGCCTCAACTTCACCGAACGCGGCTACGGCGTGCGCGGAGCCCTCGGCGTGTCCGACCGCGGTAACTCCGCCGCGTCGCAGCTCGCGCCGGGCGAGTTCGACTGGGACCACCTATTCGGCGCGAGCGGCGTGCGCTGGCTGCACACCGGGGGAATCTTCGCCGCGCTATCCGCGACGACCCCTGACGTGATCGAGGAAGCCCTAGTCGCAGCTTCGCGGCACGGGACCGTCATTTCCTACGATCTCAACTTCAGACCAAGCCTGTGGAAGACGGCCGGCGGACTCGAACGCGCGCGCGAGGTCAACCGCCGACTCGCGCGTCAAGTGGACGTGATGATCGGCAACGAAGAGGACTTCACTGCCTGCCTGGGCCTGCCCGTGGAACACACCGATGAGAATCTCAGCGAGCTGAACACCGCATCGTTTCAGGCGATGATCGAGCGGGCCTCGACCGAGTTCCCAAACCTCAAGGTCATCGCCACCACGCTGCGTGCCGTCAGGACCGCAACCGTCAACGACTGGGGCGCGATCGCGTGGTCGCGCGAGGCCGGCTTCGTCGAGGCTGCCCCCCGCCGCGATCTTGAAATCCTCGATCGCGTCGGCGGTGGCGACAGCTTCGCGGCGGGGCTGATCTACGGCCTGATGGAACTCGGCGATCTGCGCCTGGCCACGGAATACGGAGCCGCGCACGGAGCACTGGCGATGACCACCCCTGGAGATACCTCGACCGCAACGCTCGCCGAGGTGGACGCACTCGTGCGCGGTGCCGGCGCGCGGGTGCAGCGCTGACTTCATGGCCGTCTCGAGCAGTGAACGGAATCGAACGCCGAACCGCTCAGCGCGGGATAACCGGCGCTCCTCGTGAAGGTCGACAGCCACATTCACCTCTGGGACCTGCACCACACGCCGCAGCCCTGGATGTCCGACGAGCACGCCGCGATCGCGCGTCCGTTCGGACCTGCCGACATCGCGCCGCTGCTCGAGCGCAACGGCATCGATTCGGTAATCGTGGTCCAGGGCGCCGGCCTCGATTCGGATACCGACTACCTCCTCGAGGAGGCTGCCCGCACCGACTGGATCGGCGCAGTGACCGCGTGGGTCGATCTCGAGGACCCAGACCGCGCCAGCCGGCGTCTGGACGAGCTCGGGCGCAGCCCCAAACTACGAGCCGTCCGCCATCTCAGCCACGACGAGCCAGACCATTGGCTCCTGCGAGCGCCGGTGCTCGAGAGCATCGCGATGCTCGACGAGCGCGAGCTGATTCTCGAGGCCCCCGTTGTGTTCCCGCGCCACTTCGACGACGTCGTGAGTCTGGCGGAGCGCTTCCCCGGCCTTCGCATCGTGATCGACCACCTCGGCAAGCCTCCGCTCGGCAGTTCGCGGATGGCCCGCTGGGAGAGTGAAATCCGTCACACAGCAGAGCACCTCAGCGTCCACGCCAAGGTCTCCGGGCTCAACACGGCGCTCAACTGGGCCAAGTGGAGCGCCGAAGACCTGCGGCCGGCGGTGGAGTTCGCGCTCGACTGCTTCGGACCAGAGCGCCTGATGTGCGGAAGCGACTGGCCCCTTGCGCTGCTCAACGGAGACTACGACCGTGTCTGGCAGGCCACCGCCGAGGCGCTTGCGACGGCAGCGCCCAACGCGTCGAGCCTGCTGCTTGGCGGGAACGCCCAGCGCGTCTATCGACTCGAGCCGGCGCTTGCAACCAGCTCAACACCACAGGAATAGCGGAGGACACATGGCTTCACCCGCCAGAGACCACGCAGATG
>DATAJI010000158.1:0-3613 GCA_036262195.1 Solirubrobacteraceae bacterium | reverse complement strand
GAGGACGCGTCGGCAGCGCGCCACCGGTCCCGCCAGCGGCGGCAAGAGCCGGCAACGGTGCCTCCAAACCTAGCGCTGCAACGCGGCGCGCGCAGCGCTAGGTTTGGCGGCACCGTTGCCGGCTCTTGCCGCCGCTGGCGGGACCGGTGGCGCGCTGCCGACGCGTCGGCGCACGTACCATTGCAGCGGTAGCTGCGTCAGGTTCGTCGTTACCCAGTAGACGAGCAGTCCGGCCGGATAGCGGTAGATGACGGCGGTGAAGATCACTGGCATCGCGAGCATCAGATAACGCTGGTTGCCCTGGAGCTGCGCGGTCGAGAAGTAGGACGTGGTGAGCATCGTCGCGATGTAGAGCACGATCAGCACGATCAGCGCGGCACCCGTCGCCTTGACCGTGATGTCGTTGATGAAGAGGAAGCTCGCGGATCCGTGCGCGCCCTTGAGTGAGCTGCAGCCGGTTGTCGGCAGCAGCTTTGCCGTGATGTGGTTGGCCGTGATCGCCGGCCCGCAGATCTTCTGCTTCAGATCCGTCCGCAGCATGTAGAACAGCGAGATCAGCACCGGGAACTGCACCAGCAGCGGAAGGCAGCCGCCGAGCGGGTTGACCCCCTGCTCCTTGTAGTACTTCATCATCTCTTCGCTCTGGCGCTGCTTGTCGTCTTTGTAGCGCTGCTTGATCTCGTTCATCGGAGCGGCGTGCAGCTGCAGCTTGGCCATGTTGCGGAACTGCGTCAGCATCAGCGGCAGCGTGACGATGCGAATTACGATCGTCAGGCCGATGATCGCCCAGCCCCAGCTCCCGCCGACGACGCTGTGGACAGCGACCAGAATCGCCTCGAAGACCTTGATCAGCGGTCCGAAGGCACTTTCGATTATGTTCGCGAGGATCATCCTGGGGTCCAGTCAGCTCAATGCTCGTGCGGACGGGCGCGGAACAGGCGCTGCGCCGCCAGCGGGTCAAAGCCACCGCGGCTGAACGGGTGACAGCGGCCCAGGCGCCAAGCGGCGAGCACGAACCCGCGCAGTATGCCGTACTCCCGAACGGCTTGTACCGCGTAGCGCGAGCAGCTCGGCTCGAAGCGGCAATGCTGACCCAGCGCTGGCGAGACCACGCGCTGGTATGCGAGCAGCGGCGCCACCGCGAGCTCGCGGACAACCCTGCGCCTCACGGGCGCGAGCCCCCGTCGCCGGGCGCCTTGACCAGCAGCTCCTCGAGCGCCGCGCCAATCCCGTCGAGTCCGCGCTCGCTCGCCAGCTCCCGGGCCTCGGGTCGCGCGACGAGGACGATGTCGTGTCCATCGGGCAGACTTTTGGAGTGCATCGTGCACGCCTCGCGCAGCAGGCGCTTGACCTGGTTTCGCTGCACGGCGCCGCCGACCTTGCGGCCGACGGAAAGGCCGACGCGTGCTGGCTCACCGCCTTCGCGCGGGAACGTGTACAGCACGAGGTAGCGGTTCGCGACCGAGCGGCCGGCCCGGTAAACGCGATCGAACTCGGCGCTGCGCGACAGCCGCGTAGGGCGACGGCGCGCGCCACCGGCGTGCCTAGCCTCGGTCACTAGACCGTGAGCTGCTTGCGCCCCTTGGCGCGGCGGCGCTTCAGCGTCAGCTGTCCCGCGCGCGTGCGCATGCGGCTGCGGAACCCGTGCGTGCGGGCGCGCTTGCGCTTCTTCGGCTGGTAGGTGCGCTTCATTGCCTGGCGGTGCGACGCTTGAGCGCGTGGCGCAACGGACTGCCAGTATAGCGGCCGAGACCTCCGCCTCCGCCGGCTGAAGCACCCGCCGTTTTTCTCGCCAAATGCGCTGTGTCTTCCCGGGCGAGCGATGCGACGTTGCTATATTCGCGCGCTCCGGGGATCGCCGATTCCCCCTCTCCGAGGCTTTGAAGCCAACCCCCAGCGGGAGGATCGCGCGCGGCGTGGCGACCAACATCGAGCAGTCGTGGCAGGACATTCAGGTCGCTCTCCGCGATCGCGTCGGCGAGCGAACCTACGGCCTCTGGCTCGAGCCATTGCGCTGTGTCGGACTCGACGGGGACACGCTCGTGCTCGCTGGTCCCCCCGAGGTGTCCGCTTGGGCATTGTCGCGCCTCGGCGGGGCGCTGCGTGAGGCCAGCGCCGCGGTCCTCGGCCGCCAGGTCGCGGTCGCGGTAGAGGCAGACGAGGAGCGTACGGCTCGTCACAACACTACGCGGGAGCCGTCTCCCGCACCTCCCGCCAACGTAACCGAGCCCAACCCGAAGTACACCTTTGAACAGTTCGTGATCGGCGAGAGCAACCACCTCGCTCACGCAGCCGCGCTCGCGGTCGCCGAGCTTCCGGGCCAGGCTTACAACCCGCTCTTCATCTACGGACCGCCGGGCCTGGGCAAGACACACCTCCTCCATGCGATCGCCAACTACGTTCGCGCCTTCGGCGGCGGATTGAGCGTGCGCTGCGCGACCGCCGAGGAATTCACGAACTCCTTTCTCGCCGCCCTTGCATCTCGTGACACGGAGCGCTTCAAGTCGCGGTTCCGAGGTGTCGACGTGCTGCTGATCGATGACGTCCAATTCCTCGAGCGTAAAGCGCGCAGCGAGGAGGAGTTGTTTCACACGTTCAACGCGCTGCACGAGGTCGGCAGTCAACTCGTCGTCAGCTCGGATCGTCTGCCCGCCGACCTTCAGGGGATCGAGGAGCGGCTGCGCGAGCGCTTCGCCGGCGGCCTCGTAACCGACATCACCCGCCCCGACCGCGCAACCCGCCTGGCGATCCTTCGCAAGCGCGCCCACTACGACGCCGTCGCGATCACCGACGAAGCGCTTGGCCTGATCGCCGACGGCGTGACGACGAACGTGCGGGCTCTGGAGGGCGCCCTGATCCGCGTTGTAGCGCTCGGATCGCTCGAGCGACGGCCACTCGACGCGAGCCTCGCGAGCGACGTCCTCGCGCGCCACGGCTTCACCGCCACCGCGCGCACGTCCGTCGATATTCCCCGCATTCAGGCGGTGGCCTGTGCGCATTTTGGGCTCGAGCGCTCTGTGCTCCTCTCGCGCTCACGGTCGGCAAACGTCGCCTGGGCCCGCCAGGCCGCCATGTATTTGGCTCGGGAGTTGACCGATCACTCATTGCCGCAGATCGGGCGAGCGTTTGCGGACCGCGACCACACCACCGTGCTACACGCATGTCGTCGTGTAGCGCGTGAAATCACCGCCAACGTCCGTGCGCTGGCCGACATCGAGGCGCTGACGAGCGAGCTATCGTCGTAGCGACTCCACAGGCGATCACCGCGTTATGCACACCACGCTCCCGGGATCGTCCCCGCAAAGTGAGAGCATGGCGCGAGCAGTCCACAAGTCCACAAGGCCTACAACTACAAGAAAGCAAGTCATAGTCGAATGAAAGCGACTCTCTCGACTACCGCCTTCCTCAATGAGCTCCAGACGGCCGCGCGCATCGCGAGTTCGCGCAGCGCAGTCCAGGCGCTATCCGGTGTTCAGCTCGATGTCTCTGATGGTGCCCTCGAGCTGCGCGCGACGGACATGGAGGTTGGCTTGCGGCTGCGCATACCCGCCGAGGAGACCTCGCCAGGTACCGCTGTGCTCCCGGCAAGGCTCTTACTCGACATTGAGCGCAG
>DATAJI010000157.1:0-8941 GCA_036262195.1 Solirubrobacteraceae bacterium | reverse complement strand
GACGAGCACCGCCTCAGTGAGGAACTGGGTGAGGATGTCGGTACGCCGCGCACCGATCGCCTTGCGGATGCCGATCTCGCGGGTCCGCTCGGTAACCGAGACGAGCATGATGTTCATCACACCGATTCCGCCGACGAGCAGCGAGATCGCGGCGACTTCGCCGAGCAGCGTTGTAAACACGTTGCTGGTCGAGCTTGAGGCGGTCAGGAGCGAGCCCTGATTGATCACGCGGAAGCCGGGATTTGTCGTGTCGGTGATGTCGTCACGCTGCTCGAGGATCGACGTCACCTCGGCGTCGGCCGCGTTGAGGTCGGCGCTCGACTTCGCCTGGACCGTGATCGAGTCAACAGACCCGTAGCCGGTCAGCTCGTCCTGCACCGTTGTGATCGGCGCGAAAGCGATGTCGTCCTCGTCAACGAGACCATTCGTGCCCTTGGGCACGGTGACGCCGATAACCTCGAAGTTGACGCCGTTGATCTGAATCGTGTCTCCGACCGGATTGGAACCGTCGAACAGGTTCGTCGCGACCGTCGGCCCGATCACGACGACGCGCGCGTGATCCTTGACCTGTGCGCTGGTGAACAGCGCTCCACTCTGAATCTTGTAGTCGTGCGCGCTGGCGTAGGCCGGTGTCGTGCCGACGAATTGCGAAGGTGAGTAGCTCGTCGTGTCGTGCACCAGCGTCGGGCTCGCGCTCACTGAAGGCGCGGCGCTCTGCACGTCGGGCGCCAGCGTCTTGTTGTTGAAGGCGTCGGCGTCGGCGGCCGTCAGTGACACCGTCGCCGTCGTGCCGCTCACCGCGGAGCCGCCGAAGCTGAAGCCCGGCTCGACGAGCAGCACGTTCGTTCCGAGCGCCTCGATGCTGGCCTGCACCGCTTTGGACGACCCATTGCCGACGGCGATCAGCACGATCACCGAGGCCACGCCGATCGTCAGTCCGAGGATCGTCAGGCCCGAGCGCAGCTTGTTCGCAAAGATCCCGGTCAGCGCGATGCGCAGTGTCTCCGCTCCCATCAGGCGCTCGCCGCCGGCTCTGAACTCGAGGTAGCGAGCGGGACGCGTTGTACGTCGCTCACTATGCGCCCGTCGGCGAGCTTGATCACGCGTCTCGCCTTCGCTGCGACGTCGGCCTCGTGCGTGATGATCACGACGGTACGGCCCTGCTCGTTCAGGCGCGAGAAGACGCCGAGCACATCGGCGCTCGCTTGGGAATCGAGGTTGCCGGTCGGCTCGTCGGCGAGGATCAGCGTCGGATTCGAGACGATCGCGCGCGCGACGGCCACGCGCTGCTGCTGCCCGCCGGACAGCTCGGCGGGCGCGTGGTGCATGCGGTTGCTCATGCCGACCTCGGCGAGCGCCCAAGCCGCGCGCTGCCGGCGAAGCTCGCGCGGCAGCCGCGCGTATGCGAGCGGCAGCTCGACGTTTGCCAGCGCGGTCGTGCGCGGCACCAGGTTGAAGCTCTGGAAGACGAAGCCGATCTTGCGATTCCGCAGATCCGAAAGGTCGTCCTCGTCCATGCTCCGAACATCGACGCCATCGATCAGGTACTCACCGCTCGTCGGGACGTCGAGACAGCCAAGGATGTTCATCAAGGTGCTCTTGCCGCTACCGGAGCTGCCCATGATCGCGACGAAGTCGCCGCGCTCGATCGTCATCGTGATGCCCCGCAGCGCTGCGACCTGGATCGCCCCGGTGTCATAGATCTTCGTCGCAACGCGCAGGTCGATCACGCGGCGCGTGCGCTTCTGCATTCGTGGTTGTGCCGGCGCGGGCGGTACCGGCTTGAGCGGCTCTAGGCGCCGCGGGCGGCGCATCACTCGGCGCGGTCGCTGGGGGTGCGAGGTGGCCATCATCCGCCGCGCGCGAACCGCGCGAAACCGCCTCCGCCACCGCCGAATCCGCCAGCGCCCAATCCGCTACTGCCCAATGTGCCGCTCCCGGTACTGCTTGTTGCGGTCGAGGTCGCGATGCTCGTGCTGATCGGGATCGCGACCTCCTCACCGGAGCTCAGACCCGCCACGATCTGCGTGCTCGATGTGCCGACCAAGCCGGTGATCACCGGGGTCACGATCATCTTGCCGTTCTTGTCGACGGTCACCGTCGAGCCGTCACCACGCGAACTGATCGCTGCACTCTCGACGTTGACCGCGTTGTTGGCTTGACCCGTGACTATCGTCGCGGTCGCAGTCATCCCCGGTCGTAGCCGACTGGAGTTCTGCGACAGCTTGATCGTCACGTTGTAGCTGACGACGCCACTGCTGTCGCTCGACAGCAGCGAGATCGCCGTCACCTTGGCGGCGAACTCCTCGCTTGGCAACGCCGCGACGCTGATCGTCGCCGGCTGACCGACCTTGATCGATCCGATGTCCGACTCGCTCACCGAGACGACGAGCTGCATCGAGCTGAGGTCAGCAAGGACGATGAAGCCGGAGCCGCTCGAGGACGACGATGTGCTCGACGAGCTCGCCGCGCTGCTGAGAGCGCTCGACGCACCAGTTCCGGAGGATCCGTCGTTAGCTGAGGAGCTGCCGGTGCCAGCGGTCACTTCGTCCCCGACGGCACCCGAGATCGACGCGATCGTACCGTTGCTCGGGGCGTAGAGCTTGGTGCCAGCGAGCGCCGCCGTGTCGCTTTTCACCGTCAGCTCGGCACTCGACACGGCAGCTTGTGCCGAGGCGATGTTCGCGGCGTCGGTGGCCCGCGTTAGCGCGGGGTCGGTGGACGTTGTCGTGCTGGGCGTCTTGCTCGCCGCCGACCGCTGCTTCGTCGGTTGAGCGCTCGTCCCGCTGGTCCCCGTCGTGCCGGTGGCGCTGCTGGCGCCACTGTCCCCGGTAGGCCCGCCAGCCGCGGCCGCCGATGCGCTGGTGCCTGCCGAGCCGTTGCTGGACGAACCCGAGGGGTTTGCCTCGGTCGCGGCAAGCTTCGCCTGCGCGGCTTGCAAGCTCGCCTGGGCCTCTTGCAACGCGACAGACGCGGACGTCGGGTCGATCTGCGCGAGTAGTTGTCCCTTGTGCACGTGCTGTCCCGGCTGCACGTAGAGACCGGTCAGGATGCCGCTCGACTTGAAGTTCAGGTCGGCCTCGCTCGCCGGCGCAAGGTTGCCGCTTTCGGACTCGCTGCTCTGCACCACGCCGCGCTGGACCGTCACGAGCCGCGTCTCGGTTGAAGACGAAGGCGTCGTCGGCCCGACGAGCTCGTAGGCGGCGACGATTGCACCGACGCACGCGATCGCCAGGAGGTAGTTCTGCCACGGCCGCGTCGTGCGCGGACGCACGCCAGCGAGCGCAGGCTGCTGCTGCGGGCGGCGGATCAGTTGTGGTTCGCTGGCAGGCACGGAGACCACGGGTTGCCCCGCGGGAGCAAGCCTGGCGGTGGCGGGCTAACGGAACGTAAGAAACGCTTAGGCGGCGGCTAAAGGCTCTGTGTGCATTCCGAACGATGTCTCGCCCGCACACGCTCACTGTGAGTCAAGATGTGCCACCGACGCGCCGTCGTTTTGCGTCGCCACGCCCCCGTAGCTCAGCTGGATAGAGCATCGGACTTCTAATCCGAGGGTCGCAGGTTCAAATCCTGCCGGGGGCATCCAGCATCGCCGCGCCTGTGGTGCAAGATGGTAAACAACGACCGGCAGGGTCGGCTGACAGAGACAAAAGTCGCAGTAGCGTCGCCGATCGTGATCAGGTTGTGGCTCGCGGTATCGTCTCGCACGAGCCTGCCATGACTAACCAACCCCGCGCGAGTCGTGTGGTCACGCAGCCGAGTCCGGGAGCGGTGGTCGATGCCGTGAGGCACCTTGAGGGGGTAGCGGGGATCCAGCTGCTCGCGGACGAGCGATCCAGCCGCCTGGCTGGAGTCGAAGCAGTCGTCGACGCGGCACTGGTAGCGCCGACCTCGTCCTGATGGACTCGGACCGGCGGCCGGATGACGAGGCTCGCAGCGCGGTGTCGGACGATCCCGACGCGCGCTTCCTACTAGCTAGCGAGCGCACGTTCCTGGCCTGGAACCGAACGGCGCTCGCACTGATCGCGGGCGGGCTTGCGATTGCGCGCTTCTTGACGGTCGGCTCACAGGCCGCCCAGATCGTGATCGCCCTATTCCTGATCTGCTTCGGGGCATTCGTCGCCGTTGGCAGCTACGTGCTCTGGCGGCGCAACGAAGACGCGCTCCGTGCGGGCGAGCCGCTGCCGCGCGCGAACCTGCCGGAGATCCTGACCGGCGGCGTTGTCGTGTTCGCGCTCGCGGCGGTCGCGCTAGCGATCCTCGTGTTCGCACTGCGGTGACCCTCGTCACCCGCCGGGCACGGCTTGCTGTGGCGACGCGAGTGACGCACGAGGACGGCTATGAAGGCGCCCGCGGCAGGATGAAACGCGCGACGGCGCCTTCGCCTACGCGATCCTTCGCCATCGCTTCGGGTCGATACACAACAATCCAGACAGGTCGGGCTAAACCGAGAAGATCGTACGCGCCTCCGTAGTGGCGCTGGGCGAATGCGGTAGCGCCGTCGGGCGATCGTTGGGCGCGGGGAAGCAGCAGCGTGGTCGGTCGATCGTTAGGCGCGGGGAAGCAGCAGCGTGGTCGGTTCTTCTGTCATGGCTGCTTTCGTTTGGTAAAGCGACTGGGTGCATCGGTCAATCGTCCGCTGGCACACGCGCGCTCGGTTTAAGGCTTTTTGTCCGGACGTCGATGATCTCGGGACATGCTCGGGGACACGTTTCGCGCCCTAGGTGGTCGTTGACAGCAAGCATCGGCTTCTTGCCTTGCCCGCTCGAAGTCCGCCGAGCGAATCGCTAATGACCGGAGGCAAGATGGGTTTGAGGTCGCGAGTTTTGCGCTGCAGTGTCAGCGCGTTGATCGGCACTCTGATCGTCGCGGGTACGTTTACCGCGGCGGCTGACGCCAAGAAGTCGCACAAGCCAGCGAAGCCGGCTCACAAGCAATCAGAACCGAAGGCCACGAAGCAGCTGCTCGCTAACTGCGACAACATCGTCTCGGTGTCGGAGGTGAGCTCGCTCACCGGCCTTGACGCGTCGGCTGGGCAGCCCGATATCAGCGGGCAGCCCGCTATCGGCGCGGACCCGATGGCGGGCTTGTGCTCCGGCACCTACGTTGTCACTGGCACCGTGAATGGCGGCGTCAACGGCACTGTCAGTGAGTTCAGTATCACGATTCAAGGCAAGAAGATCACTGGTGGCCCGATCAATGCCAACGCCCAAGCCGCCGCTCAATATCAGCAAGACTTGAGAGTGGCTCAGGGCCAGAACCCGTGCCCCGGTACGGCGGTATATCCGACGCCGATCACGGGAGTCGGCACCGAGGCGTTCACGGCCGGCAAGTGCTCGACGGCCGCTCCCGCGAGTGTCACCGCAATTGATGGGCCGGTTGTCGCCACGATGGGCTGGGTGAACTTGACCGCAACAGGAGGAATCACTGCTAGTGGCGCGGAGTCTGTTCTCAGCCATGACTTCGAGGCCATTGGGCTCTGATTCGTAAGCCTCTATGCCCGGCGAGCTTGCATGACCGGTCCGGCCGGCCTGGCCATGCAAGTGCCGCTGGGACCGAAATTCGCGGTGAGTCCAACCGCCTCGTCCCATCGCCGGAGAGGTAACGCGAAGTCGTGATACCGGTCGCTATCCGAGCTGGGCGAATGCGAGAGCGCCTCCGCCTACGGATGCGAAGCTCTCTGCTCGGAGCGCGCGGTGGCTTACGAGTTCACGAACAGGCCATCGAACTCGGATGTGATTAGCGATCGCGTGCCGATCGTGTGGATCGTTGAGGTGGATGTCGGGTTGGCTGGGAGGTCGAGTGGTTGGGGTGTCGAGAACGGGCCACCGTGCCAGGAGATGGAGAGTTTCTGGGTGTCGATGCCGCCGGATGAGTGGCTGGTCCACGTTGCGAGCACGTCACCGGTACTGTCGACGCCGACTGCGGGCGGATTGGAGCTGGTGTCGAGCTGGATCGGCGTGCCGAACGGTCGGTCGTCGACACTCGTCAGAACGACGGCCGGGTTGCCGGCGGGACCTTCGTACCACGGCGCGAGTGCCACGACATCGGCGTCACCCGCGAGCGAGAACCTGCTCGCTCCAGGCACGTATGCGACGGTTGCCTTCGAGGCGTGCCCGTCGCGTACGTTGAGCGTCCAGACCGGTGCGCGGTGGACATTGTTGCCTTGCAGCCACGCAAGCGTTACGGCCGTGCGCGTCGCTACCGCGGTTAGGCTCGAGCACGTATTTAGTCGGCGCTGCCGTCGAGTGCTGCTTCGAGGACACGGTTGTCGCTCTCGTCGTCAACGACTTGGAGCTGGGTGGATGTGAGGACTTGGACGCTCGCGTTCTCAACGAGATTGGCGATCGCGTTCGGGTGGACGAACACTTTGGCGAGCTTCGGGTATCCGAGCACGCGGCGCAGCTCAGTGATCAGTGCAGGACTGCTTAGGAGGGTGAGCTCGCCGGCCGTGATGGCGTCGATGATCGCGGCCGGCGGGCCTGACCAGCCCAAGCCGGAGACCAGGACGTTGGTGTCTAGGACGACTCGCGTCACTCGGCGGCGCGGGCAGCCGCGATCGCCTCGTCAACGACCGCGACATCAAGGCCGGCTTTGCGCACGGTGTCGCGGACCTCAATCAGGCGTGCCTGCAATTGTTCGGCTGCCGCGCGTCGGTCGGCTTCTGTCAGCCGCTCGTACTCGGCAGGGCTGACGAGCACGGCGAGCGGCTCGCCGCGGCGCATCAGCACTACTGGCGCGTTGTCGGCGCGGACCTCCTCAGCCAGCTGGCCGAGCTTGCCACGCGCCTTATCCAAGCCAATTGTCCGTTCCACTTCGACCACCCCTAGGTTGAGCGTAACGTTAACCGTACGCTTTACGTGCACGATCGTCAAGCCCGATCCCAACATGCCCCCGCTGAGCGAGCGCCACCCGACCTCCTGCTTGCGCTGTCACTGTGGGCGAAAGCGCTAGCGCACCTCGTCGGACACGCGGCGCCGGGTGCCCTACTGCTTTCAAGCGAAGGTCACTCTGGCCGGTCGTGTGCAGCGGGACTGGGTGCCTGATTCGACCGCAATACGGCGGCTGCCGATCGCGATTGGTAATGATCGACGCTCATGTCGTCAGGAAAGAGCCTCACAGCATCCATCGGTGTCGTCTTTCCAGCGCGGGCCGATGTGGCCGCGCTCCCGGCGTTTGCCCGCCGTACGGAGGCGTTGGGGTTCGACGAACTGTGGGTGATCGAGGACTGCTTTCTCTCGGGTGGACTCGTGATGGCCGCCAGCGCGCTGGCGGCCACTCGCCGTTTGCGGGTCGGGCTGGGCTTGATGCCCGTGCCGCTGCGAAACTCCGCGCTTGCCGCGATGGAGATCGGGACGCTGGCGCGGCTGCACCCTGGCCGCTTCACAGCTGCCTTCGGCCACGGTGTCAGGGAATGGATGGAGCAGAGCGGTGCCGCGCCGCCTCGACGGATGTCCGCGCTCGCGGAGGTCACGTCGACCGTTCGAGCTCTCCTCGCCGGCCACACGGTCACCAGCCGCGGGAGCTACGTGAACCTGACCGCGGTCGCGCTCGATCCGCCTCCCGATCGGCCGCCGCCGATCCTGATCGGGTCTACCGGGCCCAGGGGGCTCGCGCTCGCGGGCACGCACGCCGACGGCTTTCTGCTCCCGGAGGGCTGCGGCCCGACGTTTGTCGCCCGCGCCGTGCGGCAGGCATCCGAGGCCGCTCCCCCAGCTCGCCCACCGTCGGCGGTCGTGTACGCCTGGATGCGCGTCGAAGACGACGAAGAGCAGGCGAGAATGGCGCTACGTCCCGTAGTCGACGATTGGATCGAGCGGGGGCTCTTTCCCGAGCCCGCCGCTGCGGCGGGTATCGGCTCGACCGAGACGGCGGGTCCAGTTCCGGCGCCGGTTGCGGCGGACCTCGCCGTCGTCGGTGATCCGCCAGCGTGTGCAGCGGCGGCGCGCCGCTTCATCGAAGCCGGCGCAGGCACTCTGGTCATGGTAGCCGTCGGCCCCGACCACGATCGCCAATATGAGCGCTTCGCGCGCGATGTGCTTCCTCGGATCTAAACGAACGCCAAGGCGTGCGCGGTTCGCGTGATTTGGGGCGCGCGCGCCGTTACCCCTTTCGCCCAGATGCCCTGTTGAAAGGTTGTGCCCGTGGCTGGGCTTGCGGGGCGGGGCCGAGCACGATTTCTCTCCTTGTCAAGCAACGTGAGGAGATGTCGTGGGCGCTGCTCTGTTGGATTGCAATGGTCGTCGCCGGTCGCCGGCGACAGTCCCGGGTTATCACGCGGGTCGCTCGCCGAGGAACAAGGGGTTGCGTTATCCGGCGGATCCTCCGACGGTGGAGGAGATCGTCAGGGTCATGCGCGCCGCCGGCGACGGGCCAGTCGCCGATCGGCTGCGCGGCATGATCGTCGTGCTGTGGCGCTCGGGGCTACGTGTCAGCGAAGCGCTGGCGCTGAGCGAGAGCGATCTTGACCCGGGTCGCGGAGCGATCCTGGTGCGCCGCGGCAAAGGCGGCAAGCGCCGCGAAGTCGGTATGGACGCGTGGGGCTGGCAGCAGCTCGAACCGTGGCTCGGGGTCCGTGAGCAACTGCGCGTGGGCGCTCTGTTTTGCATCATCAATGGCCCCAACCAAGGCCGGCCATGGACACAGGACGCGGTCCGCTTCCAGCTGCGCCGAACCGCCGTTGAAGCAGCTGTCAGACGCCGCTTCGCGCCGCATCAGCTCCGCCACGCTCACGCGGTGGAGATGGCTCGCGAGGGCGTCCCGATCGTCGTGATCCAACGCCAGCTCGGGCACGCCAACCTCGGCATCACCTCGATCTACCTGCAAGGCATTAACAACGCCGAGATCATCGACACCGTCCACCACCGCACAGCACCCGTCATCCCCGCCAGCGCTGGCCTCCAACGGTTCGGCTAACCCCAGGTGGGAGCAGCGGCTGGAT
>DATAJI010000156.1:0-8634 GCA_036262195.1 Solirubrobacteraceae bacterium | reverse complement strand
CCGAGAGCCGTGGCCGCGAGTGCCGCGCAGCACACTCCTGCGGCGACCACGCCGCCCGCCGCGAATGGCGCCCGCGACCTCCTCGTCCCTGGACGCGTCCCGGAGTTCACGGCACTGGCTGCCAGGCGGGATCGGTTAGCTCGCGGTCCTCGCCGGGATAGGCGAGGACCTCCGCCTGCGTTCCATCGGCGTCAACGATGCGGACGACGTTCCCGTCTGCCGTCACGATCGAGGTCCCGTCTGGCGACCAGGCGAGGTCGATCGAGCTGAGCGACGTGTCAACCGGGTGAAGGCCGCTGCCGTCGGCGTCCACGACGACCGCGGCTTCCCGGTCCTTCGTCTGCGCCTCGGTAAATGCGACCTGGCTGCCGTCCGGAGACCACGCAGCGAGGAAGAGCCCCTTCCGGGACAGGACGTGGAGAGTTCTGCCGGTTGAGGCGACCGTTTCGATGAGGTTCGCATTAGCGCCCTCAAGTGCCACTACGAGAAAGCTCTTGCCGTCAGGCGCCCATGCGAACGACGTGATCAACCCTGGGTCAATCACCCGGCCCGCCGGGGTCCTGACGCGACCCTCCAGCTGCGCCCCCGCGCCGTTCGCCCCGATCGTTTCCATTCGTCCCGTCGCCGTCAGCACCGCCAGTCGGCTGCCATCCGCCGACCACGTGGGATCGAGGCCAGCGATCAGCTTGCGTGGCGATCGACCGTCGAGCCCCACAAGGTCAACCGCGAAGGCACGGCCGCTCTGCCGCCAGTACGCAACCGTCGTCCCGTCGGGGGACACCACGCCGTCGAAGCTGATCGGCAGGTTCGCAGCGAGCAGCGTGCGCTGCGTACTCGCCACATCGACCGCGTAGAGATCGGTCCGGTTTCGGGCGGTCTCGTCATAGACGAGCGTCTTGCCGTCGGGCGTCCACTGAAGGTTGCCGATCGTGCCCGGCCCACTCACGACGATCGTCGAGTTCGCGCTCGTTGCAAGTCTGTCGCTCGGTATCAGCACGATCGCACTGAGCCCCACGGAGCTATCGGAGTCGACGACAGCGATCTCGCCGTTGCCTGCTGCGCCCGCGCTCGACACCGGCAGCAGGCCGGCAACGATCGCCGCGACCGCGATCAAGCCCGCGATCACGCTCGCAAAGCGCCGCGCACCGGAACGGCCAGACATCCTGCTCCCGTTTCCCCAACGCAACACGCGGCGCCAAGGCTCTCACATCGCTCCGATTAACGTCACAGAGTGGCCGCGCGCTGACGCCTTGCGCGTTTTGAGGCGTGTCAGTCGCTGTCGTTGGCGTGCGCGCTTCGCACGAGCGGTCACGCGTCGCCGCGTCAGAGCGACTCGGTGCTCCGGCCAGTTCCGAGCTGATCTGGACCCCCGGCTCGGACCATCAGGTCCGAGCCCGGATGTTCACGCCACCAGTCCAGCCTGGTCGTCGAGCAGCTGCTCCGGCTCGGCGAGCAGGGGGACGCTCGGCTCAACGCGGTACTCGGGAACGAGCCGCCAGCTCATCTCACTGAACTCCGTGCGAGGTCCGCCTTACCTGGGCAGCCGCTCGGCACCCGCCTTGCGATCGGCGAGGGGGTCGGGGCCGCGCCTTGAGCGTACGTGCCGACATGAGCGCGCGTGACCGGAATAGCATCCGGTCGACACATAACGTGCTCGCGTCAACAGCGGGTGGCTCGAATGGCCGCCGCTGGACGTCAAACGCCACACTGGGAGGCAGGGATGTTTAGTCACAGGGGCGCGAGAATCGCGCCCCTGACGGGTTGGCCGCGCCGCGCCGTCGTATTTCGTATGCGAACGTCGTAGCTACGCTGGCACTCGTCTTCGCACTCGGCGCCGGCTCCGCCTACGCCGCACACAAGCTGCACTATCTCATCAGTTCGACCAAGCAGATCAAACCCAGCGTGCTGAAGACACTTCATGGGGCGGCCGGCCCTGCAGGTGCGCCCGGCTCTGCAGGTGCGCCCGGTCCGACTGGGCCCAGCGACGGCTATTTCGCAACCGCCACGGGATCGAACCCAGCAACGTCAACGGCCGTGGTGGTCTCTGTGACCGTGCCGGCCGGCAGCTACATCGTGACCGGCACGGGGCAGGAGCAGAACTCGGACGCGACTCTTTCAGCAGCGCTGAAATGCTCCCTGCTTGCAGGAACCACCACCCTCGTAGCTAACTTCTCGACCGCTCTCCCCTATAGCGTCGGTTCGTATGGGGTCGGGGATGCTATGAACACGGCGCAGGTGGGGTACACGACTACGGCGAGCACGACGCTCAGCTTCTCGTGTATCGGATCGAATGGCGCGACGAACGTATCCGTTAGCAACCCGTCCATTAGTGCGATCCAGGTGGGGACACTGCACCCGTAGGCACTGAGTATTGGCTCACGCGCCTTCCGTGTGAGGTCAGCGGCCGGCAGCGCTGGGGCGAGCGCTAGCCGGTCGCGCCGAGCACTGCTGTGATGTGAGCGGCCATCGTGCTCGCGAGGCGATCGACACCGAGTCGGCGGATCATCGCGACGCAAAGCGGTGAAATCACGCTGATCTCGACAGATCGGCTCGCTCACCCTTTCGCCCACCGAGGAGGCGTCGACCTCGGCTACGCCGAGGCGCTCGCTGAGGACGACTTCCGATACTCCGTAGCCTCGCTGAGGTCACTCCTGCTTCACGCACGAAGGCAGGCGCGACCAATGCCGGCGACCAAAGTATTTCTTCTCGTCCGGAGCATGCGTCTGGCGAGATGCCGAGCAGACGCTCGCATGTCGCGCAACGCGGCAACGCCTCGGGAGTGGGCGCGGACTGCTGCTTCCTCTGTGACAAAGTTGCATTTTCGCCCGAACCAAGAAAGAGAAAAGCCCCGCTTTGCGGGGCTTTTCGAAGCGGATGAAGGGACTCGAACCCTCGACCTTCTGCATGGCAAGCAGACGCTCTAGCCAACTGAGCTACATCCGCGGGACGCGCGGATTATAGATCGTGGCGGAGGTGTAGCTCGCGGCCCCCGGGGGTGGCCCGGGCGCCGCGATGGTCAGCGCATTACGTGCCGGAACAGTGGTGGGTGCCGGCGGCGCCGCTGGCCGGGTCATAGCGGGGGGTTTGCACGCGTCGGGCGTGGTGGAGTGTTCCGGCGGCGTATGCCGCGCCGCCGCCAGCCACTGCTCCGGCGACAGCGAGCGCGACCGGCGCTCGCAGTATTCGATGTCTCATGGATCTCCTCTCAGGAGTGGACCGACCTGCTGCACGCAGTGCAGCCAGGCGACGTAAGGCGGTCTTTATGCGCAGCTGAGAGGCTTCCGAGCGCGCGGTGGCGGCGCGTCCACAGCTAACCCCAGCTACGCCAGACCTCGTGCTAGGCGAGCGTTGCGAGCCGCTGGGACAACGTCACGGCGAAGGCGGCTGCACCGAGAATGGCGATCTTCAAGCAGGGACTCAGGCCGCGTCCTGCGGGGCCGAGCGAACACGAGCTCCCGCCGAGCTCGGGCGGTTGGACGCGGGCCCGCGCGCTGACGCTAGCCAGGGTCGCTCCCGAGCTGATCGTCCTGATCGGAGCGAGCGCCACGCTCAACTTCTGGAATCTCTCGATCAACCGTTGGGCGAACCCGTACTACGCGGCTGCGGTCCGCTCGATGAGCACGAGCTGGCACAACTTCCTCTACGCCTCGCTCGATCCGAGCGGCGTGATGAGTGTGGACAAGCCACCGCTTGCGCTCTGGGTCGAGGCGCTGTCGGTGCGGGTCTTCGGCTACCACCCGCTCAGCATCCTCTTTCCGGAGGCTTTGATGGGGGTGGCCACGGTCGTTCTGATCTACGACCTGGTTAGGCGGCCGTTTGGTCGCGTGGCCGGATTCATCGCCGGACTGGCGCTCGCTTCGACGCCGATCGCGGTCGCGATGTCACGCGACAACAACCCCGACGCCCTCGTCACGCTGTGCTGCGTCGCTGCGCTGTGGTTCTTCGTCCGTGCGGTCCAGGACGGACGCACGCGCTGGATCGTACTGAGCGGCGTGATGGTCGGTCTGGGCTTCGAGACCAAGATGGGCGTAGCGCTCGCCGTGGTGCCCGGGATCGTCATCGCCTGGCTCTGGCTGCGCCCGCGCGGCTGGCGGCGCGCCCTCGATCAGCTGATCGCCGGTGGGATGGCGATGATTGTCGTCGGCGGCGCCTGGCCCCTGTTCGTGGCGCTCACTCCGGCTGACGAGCGCCCATGGCTATCAGGCACGGGGAACAACAACGTTGTCTCGTTGATCTTTGGCTACAACGGGTTGGGCCGGGTCGCCGGCCAGACCGGCGGTCCCGCCAAAGGCCCTGTCGGCACGGCTACTGCCGGCGTATTCGGCGGCGCGACGGGTCCGCTGCGACTGCTCAATTCGGAGCTCGGAGGCCAGGTTGCCTGGCTGCTCGGCGTCGCGCTCGTCGGTGGGCTGGCGATCGCCGTGGTTACGCGCCTGCGGCGCAGCGATCCGCGGACCGCCTGGATCCT
Organism: Solirubrobacteraceae bacterium; assembly: GCA_036262195.1. Taxonomy (GTDB): domain Bacteria; phylum Actinomycetota; class Thermoleophilia; order Solirubrobacterales; family Solirubrobacteraceae; genus Palsa-513. The sequence continues at coordinate 4,166 of DATAJI010000156.1, read as the reverse complement.
CGCCGTCGGTGGCTCGTTTCTCGCGACGGCGATTGTCTTCAGCCTCGCGCAGGGGATCTTCCACCCCTACTACGTCTCGTTCCTGGCTCCGTTTATCGCTGCGCTCGCCGGCGCCGGCGCCGGGCAGCTGTTGAGTAACCGGCTCGGCCGCTCGCTGGTCGGGGCTGTCGTGCTGGCGGTCGGGGTGGTCTGCGAGCTTGTCGTGCTCGGAGACTACGGTGGCCAGCTGCCCTGGGTCGCGCCACTGTTGCTCGCCGTCGGCGGGGTCGCGTGTCTAGTTCTGCTCGCCACGAGCAACCGCCGGGCGCGCGCGGTGGCGGTCTCTGCCGCATTCGCTGCCCTCCTCGTGGCGCCGTCGGTCTGGGCGGTCGACACGCTCAGCTACCCGGCTCAACCGACGTTCCCGGCCGGCGGTCCGGCCGACGACAATTCGGCGGCGATGAGCTTCTCCCATCCGGCTGACGACAGCGCCGTGGCATCGCTGTTTGGCCTCGCGCCGGGCGGTGCGCAGGTCGGATTTGGCGGCGCCGGGCCGGGCTTCGGCGGTCGCAGCGTGAGTGCGATCAAAGATCCGGGCCTCGCGCGGATCGTCAGGTTCGTCAGGCGACACGGTGGCGGGACGATCGGGGTCTCGAGCCAGTCGAGCGCGGCCAAGGCGATCATCAAGCAGAACGCAAACGTTGCCGGGCTTGGCGGCTGGTCCGGTCGCGAGAGCGATCCCACGGTCGCCTGGTTCGCCGCGGAGGTCAGCAGCGGCCACATCCGCTGGGTCTACAGCGAGGGCATCAGCAACTTCGGGGTGGCGGCCGACGGACGACCGGGCGATACCACGGTGCTCAGAGCTGCGACACGGGTCTGCGTGCGCGTCGACACAAGCACCGGGCTCAGGCTTGGTGCTGGCAGCTTCGACCGCGCCGAGTTCGACTACACGCCTGCGCTGTTCGACTGCGCCGGTAAGGGCGCGGCGCTTGCGGCGCTCGCCGGCTGAGCCCGCACTCAGCTCGTTTCGTCGGACTCCTTCGCCTCAGGCGGAAGTGGCACGACGAGGACGGGTCGAGTCGAGTGGTGAACGAGTGGTGTCGTGACGCTGCCGAGCAGCATCGACTGCAGTGCCGAGAGCCCGCGGGCGCCGGCGACGATCAGTTGCGCGTCAGACTCATCGGCGACATCGAGGATCGCCCTCCAGACCGCGCTGACGCTGCGCTCGAGTCGGCCGTCGACAGTAAAGCCGGCGTCGCGCGCTAGCTCCACGCCGTATTCGACCGTCCGGTTAGCGCGCTCGAGCGCCATCGCTTCGAGCTCGACGATCTGAGGGCCGCTCCAGGTCTCGATGCCGCCGAACGGCTCGGGTCCGAGGTAGTTCGCTGGCGGCTCCCAGACGTGCAGCAGGAGCGCTGGAGATTGCCCGACGATCCCGTGCGCGGCGCTGATCGCGTGCTTGGCTGAGACGGAGCCGTCGTAGCAGAGAACGATCATCAGCTCACCCTACGCTACCGCGTTCGGCGCCTCGACCGGGCGTAATCGGCTCGCGCAGCAAAGTACGCCGATGTCATTTATGCTGCTCGCGTGTTTCGGCGTCACATGCCAGCCGGTAATTGGCTACTGCCGCTGATCAGTGGTCTCACCGTTCTGATTCTCACTGCTGTCGCGGTCTACGTCCTGAGCAGCCTCTGGCATGCGCAGACCGGCGGAGGTGAGGATGAAGCGACGCCGGCGGGCGATCACACGGGCCTGTCGGCCGCCGAGATTCTCGATCGCCGCCTGGCCTCGGGCGAGATCACGATCGCCGAGTACGAGGAGCTCCTTGAGGTGCTCGGTCGCCGTCACGCCGCCGCGGCAGGTGCCGTCAACACGGTCAGTAACGTCGCGGCGAGCAACGGCGCCGCGACGGCCGTCGCCTAGCGGCGCTCGCGCTCAGCCGGGCAGGTGGAAGGGCACCGTCGCGACGACGATCCGCGGTTCGTGGCGGAGCGCTCGGCGCAAACGCGAGGCGACCCCGGCGTGCAGCACTCGCTGCCAGTCGTGGCGTGGGATCAGCTCGGGCAGCACGACCGTCACCGTGACGTCGCGGCGCTGACGGTGCAGCGTCTCGATGTAGCGCGCCAGTGGGACAACGATCGCGCGGTAGGGCGAAACCACGACCTGTAGCGGCAAGTGGTCGCCCCACGCCTTCCAGTACTGCTCGAAGCGCTTGGCCTCGGCCTCGTCGGGACTGATGTGGAGCGCGACGACGGGCGTCCCGAGCGACGCGGCATAGGCGAGCGCGCGCATGCTCGAGCGGTCGAACGCCGCGACCGGTACGACGGCGAAGTGATGGATCTGGTCGGGGCTCTGCTCGCGCTCACCTCGCTCCGAGGAGGCCCTGCGCGCCACCGCTGCCTTGGGCTCAGCCTGACGCTGCGCTGCCACGTGTTTGCTGGCGGCGTTGGTGTGTGGCACGACGAGCGCCGACTCGTGCGACGGCCCGCCGGAGATCGGCCCGAGCGCAACTGCGCGGGCGACCATCGCGTAGTAGCGGCGGCAGCGCACGAAGAGCACGACGAGAATCGGCACGGCGACCACCACGACCCACGCGCCCTGGGTGAACTTCGTTGCGCCACTGATCACGAGCACGATCGCCGAAAGCACGCAGCCGACCGCGTTGAAAGCGATGCTGCGCTTCCAGCCGGACTCGCGCGTGCGCAGCCAGCGCACAACCATGCCGGCCTGCGACAGCGTGAAGGCGAGGAAGACGCCGACGGCGTAGAGCGGGATCAGCGCATTCGTGTCGCCGCGGAAAGCCACGTAGACGATGGCGGCGAGCACGGCAAGCAAGAGGATGCCGTTGCTGAACGCGAGCCGATCGCCCATCCGCAGGAACAGCGCCGGGGCGTGCCGGTTGCGCGCCATGAAATAGAGCAGGCGCGGTAGCCCGTTGAACGCGGTGTTGGCCGCGAGCAGCAGAACGAGCGCGGTCGCCGCCTGGACAAAGCCGTAGAGGACGCCGCTACCGACCGCGTGATGCGCAAGCTGTGACAGCAACGTCTGGTTGGCGACTGGGACCACCGCATCGAGCTTGGTCAGTGCGACGACTCCCGCGAACATCGTGATCAGGAGGAAGATCATCCAGCTGAGCGAGGCGCGCGCGTTGCGCCAGGCGACGGGCTTGAAGGCCGGAACCGCGTTTGATATCGCCTCGATTCCGGTCATCGCCGTCGCGCCGGAGGAGAACGCGCGGAGCAGGAGCAGGACGTCGAGCGTCTCCGTCGCGTGCACGGTCGGGGGCCGGGGGATCGCGAATCCATGCTCAGCCGAGTCGACGATGCCGACGATCACGATCGTGTAGATCGCGATCACGAACAGGTAGGTCGGTGCCGCGAACACTAGGCCGGCTTCGCGCGCGCCACGCAGATTGCCGGCAACCAACGCGACAAGCACGAGGACGCCGATCAGGACCGTCCCGGAGCTCAGCGAAGGGATTGCCGAGGTGACGGCTGCCACACCGGCGGCAATCGAAACGGCCACGGTCAGCACGTAGTCGATCATCAGCCCCGCGGCCGCGAACAGTCCTGGCAGCTCGCCAAGATTGTGGCTCGCGACTGTGTAAGAGCCGCCACCTCCAGGGTAGGCACGAATGGTTTGGCGGTAGGAGAGACCTACCGCGAGCATCAGCACGCCGATCGCGATCGCGATCGGTACCGCGCGGGAGAGCGCCCCGCTGCCCGCGGCGATCAGCACGACGAGGATCGCCTGCGGCCCGTATGCGACCGATGACAGCGCGTCCGAGGACATCACCGGCAAGGCGACGAGCTTTCGCATCCGCTCATCGCTGACGGCGGCGCTGCGGAGCGGGGGACCGATGATCGCGCGGCGCAGCCCGAAGGCTAGGCGGCCGAGCTGTGTCTCCGGCTCGGACGCGGACGGCGTGGCGAGCACCTCGTCGGGCGCATCGCCACGAGCAAACTCGACGTGGGTGTAGCGGCCGGCGCGTCGCGGCACCGGGACCAGATCGGTGCGCACCGGCAGCGCTTCGCTCCACTCGTCGTGGTGGGGCACCACCGCGGCCCAGTGCTTACCAACCTGGCAGAGGTGCTCGAACTGATCGTCGCTTAGCTGCGGGACCGTCGCGGCGGGATCGAAGCCGTGCTCCTGGTACGCGTCGCCGTCGGTCACCGGCAGCTCAGGGG
>DATAJI010000155.1:0-2745 GCA_036262195.1 Solirubrobacteraceae bacterium | reverse complement strand
CTCCTTCGTCTTCGCGCTGATCACTCTGGCGAAGCTCCAGCAGCAGGCGCCCGGACACCGCGAGCTGACCTCCACGCTGTGGACGATCGCCGCCACCACCGGCATCGACGCCCGCGCGACGATCCTCGTCGACCCGCTCTCGGTGCTGATGATCTGCGTCGTCGCCGGCGTCTCGACGCTGATCCACCTCTACTCGATCAGCTACCTGCAGGGCGACCGCGGTTACTCGCGCTTCTTCACCTACCTCAACTTCTTCGTCTTCTCGATGCTGCTGCTGGTGCTGGCCGGCAACTTCCTGCTGCTGATCGTCGGCTGGGCGTTCGTCGGCGCCGCCTCCTACATGCTGATCAGCTTCTGGTACCGGCGCACGACCGCAACCTCCGCGGGTTTCAAGGCCTTTGTGATCAACGTGCTCGGCGACATCGGCCTGGTCCTAGGCACCTTCTTCATCTTCCGCCACACCCACACCTTCGACCTGCTCGCCAGTTTCCGCGCAGCTCCGCATGTCTTCGCCTCCGGCAACGGCGACCTGACCGCGGGCTGCCTGCTGCTCCTGGTCGGTGCGTTCGCCAAGTCCGCGCAGATCCCGCTGCACACCTGGCTGGCGGATGCGATGGAGGGCCCGACCCCGGTCAGCGCGCTGATCCATGCGGCGACGATGGTCACGGCGGGCGTCTATCTGATCGCACGGATGCATCCGCTGTTCCAGCTTGCTCCGGCGGCTGAGGATGTCGGGGCGATCGTCGGCGCGGTGACGCTGCTTGTGGCGGGGACGATCGGCCTTGCCGCGGTCGACATCAAGCGCGTCATCGCCTACTCCACGATGTCCCAGATCGGCTACATGATCATGGGCGTCTCGGCCGGCGCCTACACGGCCGGCCTGTTCCACCTGATGACCCACGCCTTCTTCAAGGCACTGCTGTTCATGGCGGCGGGCTCACTGATCGGCGCGATGGGCGGCAACCAGTCGCTCGATCGGATGTCAGGGATGCGCAAGGCGTTGCCGTTCACCTTCTTCTGCTTCGTCGTCGGCGGCCTCGCGCTGTCGGGGATACCCCCGTTCGCCGGCTTCTTCTCGAAGGACGACATCCTGCTGCAGATCGGTAGCCGCGGCGGCTGGTACTGGGCGCTGTACGTGGCGGGCTACGCCGGCGCGCTGCTGACAGCGATCTACACGTTCCGAATGATCTTCCGCGCCTTCCTCGGAGAGCCATGCGCGGAGGCCAGCGAGCTGATCGAGCACGGCCACGTCTTCCACCCCGAGCAGCCGACGAACCCTGCAAACGGCGAGGTCGAGGACACCGGCGTCGGCTTCCCAGGCCCGGTCCACGCGATCGCCGAGCACGCCGCGCCGATGCGGATCGCGATGAGCCTGCTCGCGCTGCTCGCCGTGATCGGCGGCATCGTCGGGATCCCGAAGACGACGAGCTGGCTCGACAAGTTCCTCGCCCCGACCTTCGCCGACTCGACGATCCACCTGCACCCATCGAACGGGCTGCTCTACTTCGGCCTCGTGCTGGGGACCGTGGTCGGCCTCGCCGGCATCGGGATCGCCTACTACGTCTGGGTCGTGCGGCCCGGGATCGCCCCGGCCGTCGCGAAGCGCTTCGGCTTCCTCGATCGCCTGTTCGTCAACAAGTGGTACTTCGATGAGCTGATCGACGCCCTCGTCGTACGTCCGGCAGCCTGGTTCGGGCGCTTCGCCCAGGGGACGTTCGAGCGGCTGTTCGTCAACGGCACGCTCGTCGGTGGCACGACCGGCGTCGTCCGTGCCGGCTCGGCGGCGGTCCGCTCGGCCGAGAGCGGCTTCGTCCGCTACTACGTCGCGTTCGTCGTCATCGGCCTCGCCGGCGTCGCCCTCTACTTCCTGATCTCGACCTGATGCTCTCGATCCTGATCTGGCTCCCCGCCGCCGCCGCCCTCGTCGGCGCGCTGATCCCAGCGCGGCGTGTCGCCGGCCTGCTCGCGCTCGGCGGCGCGCTTGGCTCGCTCGGCATCACGATCGGACTGATCGCGGGCTACAGCGGTCACAGCACGCGTCTCACCCACGTGACCAACGTCGACTGGATCCGCTCGCTCGGGATCCACTACTCGCTCGGCCTCGACGGCCTGAACCTGTTCCTCGTCGCGATGACGACGTTCTCCTTCGTGCTCGCGATCGCCGCCGCGAACCTGCGCGACTGGGAGCGCTCGCGCGTCTTCTTCCTGCTGTTCGCGCTGGCCGAGTCTGCGGTGCTCGGCACGTTCCTGGCGCAGGACCTGGCGCTGTTCGTCGCGTTCTTCGACCTGATGCTGATCCCGTTCTACCTGCTGCTCGGGGTCTGGGGCGGCCCGAACCGGGTTGCGGCGACGCTGAAGCTCGTGCTCTACACATTCGTCGGCTCGCTGCTGATGCTGGCGGGCGCGATCGCGCTCGCGGTCCTGACATCCGAGCACACCGGGCACCCGATCAGCTTCGCGCTTTCGACGCTCGCCGCCTCGCCGCTGCACAAGGGCACGCAGGAATGGATCTTCCTGCTGTTCGCGGCGGCGTTCCTGGTGAAGATGCCGGCGTTCCCGCTGCACGGCTGGATGCCCGACGCCTACCGCGAAATGCCGGTCGCGGTGCTCGCGGTCTTCAGCGGGGTGCTCTCCAAGGTCGGCGCCTACGGCTTCCTGCGGATCGTTCTGCCGACGATGCCGGCTGCATCGGTCCACTTCCAGACGCTGATCCTGCTGATCTCGCTTGCGTCGGTGATCTACGGC
>DATAJI010000154.1:0-2564 GCA_036262195.1 Solirubrobacteraceae bacterium | reverse complement strand
CCTTGGCGTCTACGACGATTCCGGCGCCCTCCACTACGCCGGCCGCGTCGGCAGCGGCTTCAGCGACCACGACCTCGACGAGCTGCAACGGCTCCTCACGCCGCTAACGCGGAATGGATCGCCCTTCGTCCCCGGCCCCATCGGGCCGCCCCGCAGCGCAACGTTCACCCAGCCAGAGCTCGTGGTCGAAGTCGAATTCCGCGAATGGACCAAGGACGGCGCCCTGCGTGCGCCCGCCTACAAAGCGCTCCGCACCGACAAGCGGCCCCGGGATGTCAAGCGGGAATCCCCCCACGACACGCAGGAGGCCCGCGACGACCGGCCGCGCCGCTTGACCAACCAGGACAAAGTGCTCTATCCCGCCGTCGGTCTGACGAAGCGGCAGGTGATCGACTACTACAGCGCCGTCGCACCCGTGCTGCTGCGCCATCTGCGTGACCGGCCGCTGACCGTGAAGCGCTACCCCGACGGCGTTGACGGAAAGGCCTTCTTCCAGAAGAGCTCGCCTTCGCACCGTCCGGCCTGGGTGAGGACCGTGGGGGTCCCGAGCGAGCGTCGCGCGGTGATCGACTACACGGTCGTCGACGACCTCGAGACGCTGGTCTGGGTCGCGAACCTCGCCGCCCTCGAGCTGCACGTGCCGCTCGCGCTCGCGAGTGACCTGGCGCGCCCCGGCGCCGTCGTCTTCGACCTCGACCCCGGGCCGCCCGCCACGATCGTCGAGTGCTGCCGTGTCGCGCTGCTGCTTCAGGGCACCTTCGAGCAGCTCGGCCTCGAGAGTTTCGCCAAGACGTCGGGCTCGAAGGGGCTTCAGGTCTACGTTCCCCTCGGCGGCGACTCCAGTTATCCGCAGACCAAGCGCTTTTCAAGCAGCCTCGCCCAGCTCGTCGAGCGCGCGCAACCCGACCTCGTCGTGTCGCGGATGACCCGCGCGCTGCGCGACGGGAAGGTGTTGATCGACTGGAGCCAGAACGACCCGCACAAGACGACGGTCTGCGTCTACTCGCTGCGCGCGACGCAGCGACCGACGGTGTCCACGCCGGTCGGCTGGGATGAGGTCCGAGCCACGCTTGACTCGGGCGACCCGGGCTCGCTCTCCTTCGAGTACGACGCGGTTCTCGAGCGCGTCGCGCGCGCCGGCGATCTGTTCGCGCCGGTGCTGGCGCTGCAGCAGGCGCTCCCACAAGCCTCGTGAGCGTTTCACGCCGCCCAGGCACTGCTAAACCAGCCGTGTACGTCCGAGGCGCGGGCTACATTCGAGGCGATGGCGATCCGCCGCGACAAGCCCACGGCGCTACGAGTTCTCGACGCCGGGCGCGCGATCCAGGTGATGGCCGACGCACTTGGGCGTGACTCTCGCCGGGAGCTCGTTGAGCTCGTCGTCGGCGCCTGGGTCGACGCGATTCCCGAGCACGAGCTGGCCGCCAACTACGCCAAGGCTCTCGCGGGCCTGAAGCCGGACGATCTGCGCGATGTCGCGGGCTGGCCGGGCACGGCCGGTGTCGCGGTCGCGCTCGCTAATCGGGAGTTCCTCCTCTCCGCGTTCGCTGGACTCGGGGATGCGCGACGCGAGACGCTCCGCTGCGCGGCCGCTTTGCGCGCCGTTGCGGCTTTCGACGCCGGCGTCAGCGAGGTGCAGGTGCTCGGGACGGTGCTGCCATGCCTATCGGCCGGGCGGCTGCGAGCCCTCGCCGAGGAGTGCAGCGGCCTCTACCTGAGCGACCGCCTCGGCGGCGAGAACTAGACCCGCCGCCGGCTTCGCGGGGACCCGCCGACTCACCCGCTCGGCGAGCCCCGAGCTTTCGAGTGTTTGGCCTTGTGCTCGCGCTTGCCGGCCTGGTAGTCGAGCAGCGCCTGCGCCGAGTCGACATCGCCCAGGGTTGGGTGGCGAGGGACGAGACCGTCGGCGGCAGTGACGCCGAACCGCTTCGAGAGGACCGAGCCAAGCGCCTTCACCTTCATCTCGCCGAAGCCGGGTAGCGCCTCGATCTTCGAGCGCAGCTCGCCGGCGTCGGCCGCGTCGCGCCAGATTCGGGCCGCGTCGCCGTCGTAGTTGTCGCGCACGTGGATCGCCAGCTCGTGGACGCGCCCGGCCATTGCTCCGGGGAAGCGATGGATCGCCGGCTTCTCGCGGAAAGCCGGCTCGAGGTCGGCATCGGCGAGAGCGGTCGCATCAATCGTCCCGAGTCGCTCGCGCAGCACGAGCGGGCCGCTGAACGCCTTCTGCACGCTCACCTGCTGGTCGAGCGCGAACCCGATCAGCAGTGCCATCGGATCGCCCGCGATCAGCGCGTTCGCCTCATCGGAGTCGGTGAAGTGGAGGCGCTCGGGCACGGCGCCAATCCTAACCCCAGCGTCTGCGCAACGAGCCCGTGCGAGCGGCTGGAGCGTCAGCCGGTGGAGCTCGCTGCGCCGGCAACCACGTTCGCCGGTCGCCCCAGCCACGACGTCCAGCCGCTCGCGGACCCGCCCTCGCCGCCACTTGACAGTTATGTCAGTGTGACTAGCGTTTCCGAGCCCACGAGGAGCAGCCAATGCCCGTATGCACGCATCTCGATCAGGTC
>DATAJI010000153.1:0-1695 GCA_036262195.1 Solirubrobacteraceae bacterium | reverse complement strand
AGGGCGCGCTGGCGAAGGGGCGAGCGCTGAAGAAGGGCGAGCCGACCGGCACGACCATCACCTTCCTCCCAGACGCCGAGATCTTCGAGGCGGTCGACTTCAGCTTCCGCACGCTCGAGGAGCGCCTCCGCGAAACCGCCTTCCTGACCCGCGGGCTCAACATCACCCTGACCGATGAGCGCGGCGCCGGCCAGCGCAGCGAGTTCTGCTACCAGGGCGGCATCGAGGACTTCGTTGCGTTCCTCAACGAGAACAAGGACCCGGTCGGCAAGAAGATCGTCTACTTCGACGGCGAGGGCAAGGAGGGCGCGGTCGAGGTCGCGATGCAGTGGAACTCCTCCTACCAGGAGTCGATCTTCTCGTTCGCCAACAACATCAACACGCACGAGGGTGGTAGCCACCTCTCGGGTTTTCGCTCGGCGCTGACCCGCACGATCAATAAGTACGCGCGCGACCAGGGTCTGCTGCGCGAGAAGGACGAGAACCTCAGCGGCGAGGACGTGCGCGAGGGCCTGACGGCGGTGATCTCGGCAAAGCTCGCCGATCCGCAGTTCGAGGGCCAGACGAAGACGAAGCTCGGCAACCCCGGGATGGCAGGGTTCGTCGAGTCGGTCGTCAACGCCGGCCTGGCGGAGTTCCTCGAGGAGAATCCGCAGGAGGCGAGGGCGGTCATCACGAAGTCGGTCCAGGCGGCGCGCGCCCGCGAGGCTGCGCGCAGCGCCCGTGACCTGATCCGGCGCAAGTCGGCGCTCGAGAACACGCACCTTCCGGGAAAGCTCGCGGATTGCTCGGTCAAGGATCCTGCGCTGGCCGAGCTGTTCGTGGTCGAGGGAGACTCCGCCGGCGGCTCCGCGAAGCAGGGGCGCGATCGCAACACCCAGGCGGTGCTGCCGCTGCGCGGCAAGATCCTCAACGTCGAGAAGAGCCGGATCGACAAGGTGCTCCAGAACGTCGAGGTCCAGGCGCTGATCACCGCCATCGGGACCGGTGTCCGCGACGACTTCAACATCGAGAACGCCCGCTACCACAAGGTGATCCTGATGTGCGACGCCGACGTCGACGGCGCTCACATCCGCACCCTGATCCTGACGTTGCTGTTCCGCGAGATGCAGGAGCTGATCGAGGCGGGCTACGTCTACATCGCAAAGCCGCCGCTCTACAAGCTCAAGCAGGGTAAGCGCGAGCGCTATATCGAGAACGAGGCGGACCTCGAGGAGATCCTCGTCTACGACAAGCTCGAGAGCTTCGAGATCTCAGACGATGCCGGCGAGCCGCTGAAGCTGACCGAGGCGCGCTGGCAGAAGCTCGTGCGGCAGATCCGCCAGTACGAGGGTCTGTCGTCGTCGCTGCGCGCCGTACATGGCCTCGACACGATGCGCCTGCTCGGCGAGGCCGGCATCCTCGAGCACGGCGCCGAGAACACCGGCGACGTCGTGAAACTACTCGCGAAGCGCAACGGCGCCGGATCACACCACGCCGAGGTGATCGAGAGCGACGGCGAAGAGCTCGTTGTCCGCGTGACCGAGAAGACGACCGGCTTTGCAAGGACGCATCGGCTGAGCGCAGCACTGTTCGATTCAAAGGACTACCGGCAGCTGCTTGCCGCCCACAACGGCCTCAGCGAGTTCGCCGGCGAACCGCCGTTCGATGTCCGCCTCGGCGAGAAGCGGATCAGTGCCGAGACTTTCGACGACC
>DATAJI010000152.1:0-8638 GCA_036262195.1 Solirubrobacteraceae bacterium | reverse complement strand
CTGCGTGACCGGACCGGCGCCGGGATGATGGATTGCAAGAAGGCGCTGACCGAAGCCGGTGGGGACGTCGACAAAGCGATCGAGATCCTTCGCGTCAAGGCGGGCAAGCGGATCGAGGATCGTGGGGAGCGAGTCGCTACCGAGGGAACGGTCCAGACCTACGTGCACCACAACGGTAAGCTCGGCGTGCTCGTCGAGGTCGACTGCGAGACTGACTTCGTCGCGCGGACGGACGACTTCGTCGGCTTCGCGCGCGAAGTGGCGTCGCACATCGCTGCCGCCGCGCCGCGCTGGCTCAGTGAGCAGGAGGTCCCGGACGCGACGCGTGAGGCCGAGCTGCGGATCTTCGAGCAGGAAGCGTCCGACAAGCCGGCCGAGATCCGCGAGAAGATCGCCGCCGGAAAGCTCCAGAAGTGGCTGTCCGAGGTCGTGCTGCTCGAGCAGGTTCACGTAAACGCCGACAAGCACGGCGGGAAGACGATTCGTCAGCTCCAGCACGACATCGCGGCGCGAACGGGCGAAAACGTGCTGATCCGCCGTTTCGAGCGGTTCGTCGTCGGCGAATAGCAGCGATGGCCGAACCCATCTTCGCGCGTGTGCTCGTAAAGCTGTCGGGCGAGGCGCTGATGGGCGACCTCGACTACGGCATTGATCCCGATCGGGTGCGCGCGATCGCCGGGGCAGTGCGCGCCGTATCGGACACCGGTGTCCAGCTCGCGATCGTGCCCGGCGGCGGCAACATCTACCGCGGCCTCAAGGGCGCGGCGGAGGGCATGGACCGCGCAACCGGGGATTACATGGGCATGCTCGCGACCGTGCTCAACGCTCTGGCGCTCCAGGACGCGTGCGAGAAAGCCGGCGTCCATACCCGCGTGCAGTCGGCGATCACCGTCCAGGAGGTCGCTGAGCCCTACATTCGCCGGCGTGCGATGCGCCATCTCGAGAAGGGCCGCGTTGTGATCTTCGCTGCGGGCACCGGCAGCCCGTTCTTCACCACCGACACCGCGGCGGCGCTCCGCGCGAGTGAGATCCACGCCGAGGCGATCCTGATGGCCAAGAACGGCGTGGAGGGCGTCTTCACCGCCGATCCGGCGATCGACCCGACGGCTACGTTCATCCCCCGAATCACCCACATGGAGGCGATCCAGCGTCGGCTGGCGGTGATGGACGCGACCGCGCTCACGCTGTGCATGGAGAACAAGCTGCCGATTCACGTCTTCAATGTCGACGACGAGCAGAACATCGGCCGGATCCTTGCCGGCGAACGCGTCGGCACGTTGGTCAGCACGCCCTAGCGTAGAGCCGGTAGCGACGGGCGGTCGCTAAAGGGCGCGCTCTAGAAGTGCGAGCGCCTCACGCGACGGCAATACACTCGCCGCGTCACCTAACGCATTGTTGCCGGCGAACGGGAGGATCGATGGAAGAGCGAGAACGAGGCCCTGTGAAGGCGGAACATCACCTCGCGAGAGCGCTTCACCCCAGCCCGAGGGTGATCCGGGAGGCGATGGGCCAAGTCGATGGCGTCAACGCGAAGGTCGCCGTGCTGATCACGAGACTGGTTGGCACGATGTGGTGCGCATACCTGTTCGCCGGCATCGCTCTGCTCGGCCTCGGTCCGGCACTTAAGCCGGGCGGTGAGGGAATCATCGCCTGGATCGCCCAGACCTTCCTCCAGCTCGTCCTGCTGTCGGTGATCATGGTCGGCCAGAACGTCCAGAGCCTCGCCTCCGATGCGCGCTCGGCCAGCACCTACCACGACGCCGAGGTCATCCTCGACCGTCTCAATGTGCGGACCCAGGGCGGGCTCAAGGACATTCTCGACAGAATCGATGAGCTCGCCCCGCGGCTGCAGGCCGGCGATGCGACAGCTGCTGGCAAGGCGAGCGGGGACAACACCTGATCTCGCCAGCGCAATGCAGCGTTGGCCAGGCGGCGCGAGCCGCGTCGCTGACACGACGCGTTATCCTCACCGCGACCATGGCTCCGGCATTTTCCCTGCAATGGCGCTGATCGACGATCTGCTCGACGACGCGCGCGAGCGGATGCGCAAGTCCGTTGAAGCGACCGCGCACGAGCTCGGCACGGTGCGCGCGGGGCGCGCGAGCCCGGGTCTGCTGGACCGAATAGAGGTCGAGTACTACGGCACGCCGACGCCCCTGCGAAACCTCGCGACGATCTCCGCGCCGGAAGCGCGGCTGCTGACGATTCAGCCCTTCGACTCGTCATCGATCAAGGCGATCGAGAAGGCGATCAACGAGTCCGACCTCGGTCTAAACCCTTCCAATGACGGCAAGCTGGTGCGCCTGACGATCCCTGAGCTGAACGAGGAGCGACGCCGCGAGCTCGTCAAGGTAGCCCGTCACATCGCGGAGGAGGGCCGCGTGGCGATTCGCAACGTGCGGCGCGACGTGATGCACGATCTGCGCGAGCTGAAAGAAGCCGGTGAGGCCGGCTCCGATGACGAGCATCGCGCCGAAGGCGGGCTCCAGAAGCTCACCGACTCGAGCATTGCCGAGCTCGACACGCTGCTGAGGGGCAAGGAAACAGAGATTCTCGAGGTCTGATGGCGCCCGCGCGTGGCGAGGAATCACGCCCGGACGCGCCAGGCACCGGCCGCGCGCGCTACGTGGCGATCATCACCGACGGCAACGGACGCTGGGCGACGCAGCACCGTGTCTCGGTGGCATCCGGCCACAGCGCCGGTGCCGACACTGTCAAGGCACGACTGCGCGACTCGGTCGAGCTGGGCGTGAAGGAGCTGACCGTGTACTCCTTCTCAACCGAGAACTGGTCACGCCCCGCCTCCGAGGTGAACGCACTGATGCGCATGTTCAGCCGCCGGATCAAATCCGAGACGCCGGAGCTGAACGCCGAAGGGGTCCGCATGCGCTTCATCGGCCGGCGCGAGGGGATCAGGCCGGCGCTGGCGGAGCAGATGGACTGGGCCGAAGCGGAGACCGCGGCCAACGACCGAATCACGCTGTTCGTGGCGTTCAACTATGGCGGCCGGGCGGAGATCCTCGACGCGGCGCGGCAGTTCCAGGGCGGGGAGGAGTCCGAGTTCCGCGCCCTGCTCTACGCACCCGAGATGCACGACCCGGATCTGATCATTCGCACCAGTGGCGAGCGTCGCCTCTCCAACTACCTGCTGTGGCAGTCGGCCTATTCCGAGCTTGTGTTCCGCGACGAGCTCTGGCCCGACTTCACGCGCGAGGCCTACGAGGAATCGCTCGCCGAGTTCGCCGCTCGACGCCGGCGTTTCGGCGGGCGCTGATGGCGCCGCGCCAGCAGCCGGCGCCGCGCCAGCAAACGCGCTCGGAGCTGCTCGATCGCGTGCTTGTAGGTGGCCCGGCGCTTGCCGGCGCGCTGGCGCTCGTCGCCGTTGGCGGCGTCACCTTTGCCGTCGCCATGGCGCTGCTTGGCGTCGCATGCCTCTACGAGCTTTACCAGCTTTACGCCGAGGCGAAACCCGTCTGGCTGGCCGGGCTCGCCGCGCTGCTCGGCCTGCTGGCTGCAGCCCAGTGGGGCACACAGGAGCAGGTTCTGCTGATCGCCGTCGCGGCGCTCCCGTTGACGTTCGTCGTGGCGCTGTGCACAGGGCGCTCCAGTACATCCGCGATTGCCCTGACGCTCCTCGGCGTCTGGTGGATCGCGCTCGCGCTTGCCTACGCCGTCCTCCTGCGCCGACTGCCGCACGGTGGCGGCATCGTCCTTGACGTCCTGGTTGGGACGTTCGTGGGGGACAGCGCGGCCTACCTCGGCGGCCGTGCGATCGGACGGCACAAGCTCGCGTCGAGGATCTCGCCGAACAAGACGGTCGAGGGCCTGGTCCTGGGTTTCGCGTTCGCGGTGCTCGCGGTCTTCGTGGCGAGCCGCTTCCAGCACTGGTTGCACGTGGGCGACGCATTGGCACTTGGCGCGGGCGTCGCCGTGGCCGCGCCGCTCGGCGACCTCTTCGAGAGCTTCGTCAAGCGTGACGCCGGGGCCAAGGACACCGGGCGGCTGTTCGGCGCGCACGGCGGCGCTCTCGATCGGCTCGACGCGGTGCTCTTCGCGGCGGTCACCGGCTTCTACATCTGGCACGCAATCCTCGTCAGCTGATGGTGGCGAGGCGAATCGTGATCCTCGGCTCGACTGGCTCGATCGGCGTGCAGGCGCTCGACGTCTGCGCCCGTAGCGAGGAGCTCGAGGTCGTGGGGCTGTCTGCCGGCACGGCGTGGGAGCCGCTCGTAGCGCAGGCCCGGGCGCTCGGCGTGGAGCGCATCGCGCTTGCCGACGCCGCAGCCGCGGCCGAGGCCGCACGGGCATGGCCCGAAGGCGAGGTGTTGAGTGGTCCCGATGGAGTCGTCGCGCTCGTCGCCGAGTCCGGCGCGGATCGCGTGCTCAACGCGATCGTCGGCTCGGCCGGATTGCTGCCCACGATCGCGACGCTCGGAGCGGGAATCGACCTCGCCCTCTCCAACAAGGAGTCGCTCGTCGCTGGAGGCGAGCTGGTGATGGCGCTATCCGAAGCGACCGGGGCGCAGATCCTGCCGGTGGACTCAGAGCACGCCGCGCTGCACCAGCTGATCAGCGCGGAGCGCGCGGCGGGTCCGGGCACGATCGAGCGCCTCACGATCACGGCATCCGGTGGGCCATTTCGCGGTATGACGCGCGCGCAGCTCGCATCGGTCAGCGTCGCGGACGCGCTCAGGCACCCGACCTGGGAGATGGGCGGCAAGATCACGATCGACTCGGCGACGCTGATGAACAAGGGCCTCGAGCTGATCGAGGCTCACCACCTGTTCGGTCTCGCCTACGACCGGATTGATGTCGTGGTGCACCCACAGTCGATCGTTCATGGCTGCGTCACGCTGTGCGACGGCGCCGTGCTCGCGCATCTCGGCCTGCCCGACATGCGGGTCCCGATCGCCTACGCGCTGCACCACCCGGACCGCACCGACCTACCGGTCGCTCGCCTCGACCTCATCGCGGCCGGAAGCCTCACATTTGAGCCGGCCGACCTCGAGGCGTTCCCCTGTCTACGCCTCGCGCGCGAGGCCGCGCTCGCTGGTGGGACCGCCCCGTGCATCCTCAATGCCGCCAACGAGATCGCGGTCCAGGCCTTCCTCGCCGGACAGATCGCCTTCACGCGGATCGCCGAGGTAATCGAGGCCACGCTCGAAACACTCGAGTCGCGCCCGCTTTCGGAGTTCGAACACCTCTTCGCCGCCGATCACCAAGCGCGCGAGACTGCGCGGGGTTTCCTACCCTGACCGATGGCCTGAGCCGCGCGCTTTAGGCTCCGCTTCAGCGCGCCCTGCGAGACTTTCACCAACGTGGCGTGGGTGATTGCGATCGGCGGCATCGTCCTGCTCGTCGTTTTACACGAGGCGGGGCACTTCGCTGCGGCCAAGGCGGCCGGAATGCGCGTCGAGCGCTTCTCGCTGTTCTTCCCGCCGACGCTCGTCAGCTTCAAGCGCGGGGAGACCGAGTACGCGATCGGCGCCATCCCTGCCGGGGGCTACGTGAAGATCACCGGCATGAGCCCGGAGGAGATGGCCGAGCTCGAGCCAGAGCTCCGGCAGCGCTCGTACTACGCACAGAAGCCGTGGAAGCGGATCCTCGTGATCCTCGCTGGCCCGGGCGTGAACCTCCTGATCGCGTTCGTGCTGTTCACGGTGGTGTTGATGGCGGGCACACTCGGTGGCGCCACGACGATCGCAAACATCGCGCCGCAGGTCGACACGTTCGTGTCCGGCACCACTGTGGCTGCGCTCGTCAAAGGTGACCCGGCGTACGGCCGCCTACAGCTCGGGGATCGGATCGTCAGGATCAACGGCCGTAAGGCTGACGCCAACGATGTCGTTGGCACGATACGGAGCGATCGCTGTGCCGGTCCGCTGACGGCGGGCTGCCGCGGCGTCAGCGCGGTCGCCTTCGTGGTCGATCGCCATGGCATCAAACGCACGATCTCGATCTTCCCACGCTACGAGAAGGCCTACGGCTACATGATGGTCGGCTTCGACCTCGCGGGGTCGCCACGGCACTTCACGTTGCTGGCGGCATTTGCCGGGTCCGGCCAGACGATGTGGAGCCTCGCCTCGGGAACGGTCACTGGACTCTTCCACGCGCTGACCAGCTCGAAAGTCCGCGCCCAGCTGCACAGCATCGTCGGCATCACACAGGTCACTGAGGAGGCGGTCGCTCGGGGCCCGGCCTACGCGCTCGTGATCATCGGCGTCGTGTCGCTGATCCTCGGCGTGATCAACCTGTTCCCGTTCCTTCCTCTAGACGGCGGCCACATACTGTGGTCGGTGGCCGAGAAGCTGCGCGGCGGGCGCATATCGACGCAGGCGATGTGGAAGTTCAGCTCGGTTGGAATCGTGCTGCTCGTGTTCCTGGTTTTCAACGGCATCAGCAACGACATCAGCCGACTTTCCGGGAATTAGCCCCGCCTCGTCGTCCGCTATAGCTGTAAAGATGCGCCGGTGCGGATTCGCCCCAGCAGTCTCTTGGTCGGGATCCTGATTGCCGCGCTCGGGCTGCTCGTGGCTTCGTCGTACGCTCGTCGCCGCGCGGCGCGCTGACGCGCCACGCGGGCCGCGTAGAATCTGAGCATGGCCTCTGAGCGCCAGATCATGGTCGGCAGCGTGCCGATCGGCGGTGGCGCGCCGGTCGCAGTCCAGACGATGACCAAGACCGAGACGGCGAACCTCGCCGCGACGATGGATCAGATCCGTACAGTCGCCGAAGCGGGCGCCGACATCGTTCGCGTCGCAGTGCCGCGCGAGCAGGACGCCGCGGCGCTCGAGCAGATAGTCGCGCAGTCGCCGATCCCCGTTATCGCCGACATCCACTTCAACTACACGCTCGCCCTCAAGGCGATCGACGCCGGCGCGCACTGCGTGCGCCTCAATCCAGGCAACATCGGCGGACCAGAGAAGGCCGGCATCGTGATCGAGCACGCGAAACGGGTCGGCACCCCGCTCAGGGTCGGCGTCAACTCCGGCTCGCTGCCAGCCCACCTGCGCGAGCTCGAGTACGACAACCCGGTCGAGGCGCTCGTGACCGCGGCTGTCGAGACGGTCGAGCTGATGGAGCGGCTCGACTTCACGAACTTCAAGGTTTCGATGAAGTCGACCTCGGTGCCAAACACGATTGCTTCGAACCGCCTGCTGGCTGAGCGGATCCCTTACCCACTTCACCTCGGCGTGACCGAGGCGGGCACGAAATGGTCCGGATCGCTGAAGTCGGCCGTCGGTCTCGGGACGCTGCTCGCCGACGGTATCGGCGACACGATCAGGATCTCGCTCTCGACGTTCCACGCCGAGGAGGAGGTCAAGGTCGCCTGGGAGATCCTCAAGGCGTTGAAGCTGCGCGAGCGCGGGCCAGTGTTGATCGCCTGCCCGACCTGCGGGCGCCTCCAATTCGACATGGACACCGTCGTCGCGGAGGTCGAGCGCCGGCTCGAGGCCTATGACGATCCGATCGAGGTGTCGATCCTCGGTTGCGCCGTGAACGGCATCGGCGAGGCACGCCACGCTGACTTCGGTATCACCGGCGCCAAGGACATGGGCATGATCTACTCCAAGGGCGAGCCGCTGAAGAAAGTTCCGACAGAGCAGCTCGTCGACGAGCTGTTCGCGGAGATCGACCGTTACTACGCCGCCGGGCGCAAGGTGGTGCTCGACGAGCGGAGCGCCGCCGAGGCGCGCGCCTGGCTGGCTGAGAACGAGGACGACACAGCGCTCACGCCGGAGCGGATCGCAGCACTCGAGGCCGCGGCGGCTGCAGACGAGGCCGCCGAGGCCGGCGCAGCAGCGCTCGCGGAGAGCGAGTCTCCGGTCGCCGGGCGCCGTTTCTCTCGCGCGTAGGCGGCGATCGGCGTCAGCAGCTGGCTGCGGAGGCTCGGCCCCGCGGCTACGATGCTGCGCTGAAGCGCTCGGCCACCTTGCCCCAGTCAACGACGTTCCACCAGGCGTCGATGTAATCGGGGCGCCGGTTCTGGTAGAGCAGGTAGTAGGCGTGCTCCCAGACGTCGACACCGAGCAGCGGCGTCTTGCCCGTCGTGATCGGGTTGTCCTGGTTGGGGGTCGGCGCGATCGCGAGCCCTGAGCCGTCGTGGACGAGCCACGCCCAGCCGGAGCCGAACTGACCAAGGCCGGCGGCCTTGAGCTTGTCCTTGAAATCGTTGAACGAGCCAAACGCCGCATCGATTGCGCCGGCGAGCTCGCCGCCGGGCTCGCCGCCGCCGGACGGGCTCATGCTCTCCCAGAACAGCGTGTGGTTGTAGTGGCCACCGCCGTTGTTGCGCACCGCGTTGCGCTTCTCCTCGGGGACGCGATCGAGGTTGACGAGCAGTTCGGCGACGGGTAGGTCGGCGAGCTCGCTGCCTTCGAGGGCGTTGTTGACGTTGGTCACGTAGGTCTGGTGGTGCTTGTCGTGATGGATCTCCATCGTCCGCGCGTCGATGTGTGGCTCGAGCGCATCAAAGGGATAGGGGAGGTCGGGGAGCGTGTAGGCCATCTGTTCTCCTTGAAGATCGCTTTCCACGCACAATAGCCCCTGCACCCGTGCGCCCTCGTCCGCGGCCCCAGGTCGTAGGCTTGGCGAAGTGACCAGGCTTTCGACCTACCTGCTGCCGACCGAGAAGGAA
>DATAJI010000151.1:0-29854 GCA_036262195.1 Solirubrobacteraceae bacterium | reverse complement strand
ACGCCACCGTAGCCGCGCTCGCCGAGGCCCACGACGAGCAGGGACGGCTCGACGTGCGCCACCTCGTGATGCTTACGATCGGCACCGGCGTCGGCGGCGGTATCGTGATCGGTGGCCGTCCCTACCGCGGCGCAACCGGCGGCGCGGGGGAAATCGGCCACACGCTGATCGGCATCGAACACGACATCCCTCCGGCAACCGAGCGCTCCCCCCAACCCGGGTCACTCGAAGCGCTCGCTGCAGGCCACGAGCTCGACCGCCTGACGCGCGAGGCCGCCGCGACGAACCCGCGCTCAACGATCGGCGAGCGGCTTGCAACGTCGGGGCAGATCGCGGGACCGGAGACGGTGGCCGCGGCGCGCGCCGGCGACGATGTCGCGATCGGCCTACTCAAGCTGCTCGGCCGGCGCGTCGGAATCGGCGTCGCCAACGCGATCAACACCTTCGATCCCGACGTCGTCGCGATCGGAGGCGGCGTGTCGGCGGCCGGCGAGCTGCTGCTCGAACCAGCCAAGCAGGCGGCTTGGGAGTACGTCCGTGAGGGCTTGGGGACAAAGACCGAGATCCGTCTCGCCCGCTCGGGACCAAAGGCCGGCGTCCGCGGCGCTGCGCTGCTTGCACGCAGTGAGCTCCATCCACACTTCGACCCCTACGAGAAGGAAACGCGATGACAACAGTCGCTCGCGACGCAGAGCTCGACGAGCTGTGCATCAACACGATCCGCACGCTCGCGATGGACGCGGTGCAGAAGGCCAACTCGGGCCACCCAGGCACGCCGATGGCACTCGCCCCGGTTGCCTACACGCTGTACACGCGGCTGATGCGTCACAACCCGGTCGACGCCGCCTGGCCTAATCGCGATCGCTTCGTGCTGTCGGCCGGGCACGCCTCGATGCTGCTCTACAGCTGTCTCTACCTTTGCGGCTACGGCCTCGAGCTCGACGATCTGAAGAACTTCCGCCAGCTTGGCTCGCCCTGCGCCGGTCACCCCGAATACGGCCACGCCGCCGGCATCGAGGCAACGACAGGCCCGCTCGGCCAAGGCATCTCGACCTGCGTCGGGCTTGCGCTCGCCGAGCGGATGCTCGCGGCGCGCTACAACCGCCCAGCCCACGCCCTGATCGACCACTACACGTTCACGATCTGCTCCGACGGGGACCTCGAGGAAGGAATCTCATCGGAGGCGAGCTCGCTTGCCGGCCACCTCGGGCTCGGTCGGCTGATCGCCTACTACGACGACAACCACATCTCGATCGAGGGCGATACCGACGTGGCGTTCAGCGAGGACGTCGGCGGGCGCTATGAGGCCTACGGCTGGCATGTGCAGCACCTCGGTGAGGACATCTCCGTTGAACGGATCGAGGAGGCCGGACGTGCCGCGATGGCGGTCACCGACCGCCCGTCGCTGATCGTCTGCCGCACCCACATCGCCTACGGCTCGCCGAACAAGCAGGACACTGGTGAGGCTCATGGCTCCCCCCTAGGCGAGGAGGAGGTACGTCTGACGAAGGAGTTCTACGGCTGGCCGACGGAGCCTCCGTTTCTCGTTCCCGAGGAGGCGCTCGCACACTTCCGCGCCACGATCCCGAGCGGCGAGGCGCTGCAACGTGAGTGGGAGGCAAAGCGCGCCGACTACGCGAGCGCCCATCCGAACGAAGCCGCCGAGCTCGAGGGCATCTTCGAGCGGCGGGTGCCGAAGCTGCCGAAGGGGCTGCTGAAGCGCTTTGAGCCGGGCGAGAAGATCGCGACGCGCAAGGCCTCCGAATCGGTGCTTCAGGTGGCGGCTGCACTCGTGCCGCAACTCGTCGGCGGCTCTGCTGACCTTTCACCTTCGACGCTGACGCTGATCGCCGACGGCGGCAGCGTGACGCGCTCGGACTACAGCGGGCGGAACTTCCACTTCGGCATACGCGAGCACGCCATGGGAGCGACCGTCAATGGCCTCACGCTCGGCGGACTGCGCGCTTACGGCGCGACCTTCCTCGTCTTCTCGGACTACATGAAGGGCGCGGTCCGGATCGCGGCGCTGAGCAGACTGCCCGCGATCTTCCTCTACACCCACGACTCGATCGGCCTCGGAGAGGACGGCCCGACGCACCAGCCGATCGAGCAGTTGGTCGCGCTGCGCGCGACGCCGAACGTGAACGTCGTGCGACCGGCCGACGCGCACGAGACCGCCCTCGCATGGAGCTTCGCGCTGCTGGCGACAGAGACGCCGACGGTCCTCGCGCTGTCGCGCCAAGGCCTACCTGTGCTCGACCCTCGGGCGATCCCCGACGATGCGATCGAGCGCGGCGGCTACGCGCTGGTCGACTGCGAGGGCGAGCCCGAAGTCGTGCTGATCGGCACCGGCTCGGAGGTCTCGCTGTGCCTTGAGGCGGCCGAGCAGCTGAGTCGCGAGGACGTTGCGGTGCGCGTCGTCAGCATGCCCTGTGTGGACCGATTCGCGGAGCTCGCGATCGACGAGCAGGAGCGCGTGATCGGAGCCGCCGGCACACCACGGATCGCGGTCGAGGCAGCTAGCCCGATCGGCTGGGATCGATTCGTCGGTGAGCGCGGCGCGATCATCGCAATGCACAGTTTCGGGGCGTCCGCCCCAGCCGCCGACGTCTACCGCCACTTCGGCATCACCGCCGAGGCGATCGTCACGCGGGCGCACGAGCTACTCACAACCTGACGCAGAGACTCGAGAGGACAACAGCGATGGCAAGCCTCCCCCACACCCAAAACGCGAACCTCGCGGCACTCGCCGCCGCCGGAACCGCCCCCTGGCTGGATCAGATCCGTCGTGGTCTCCTGACTAGTGGCGAGCTGGGTCGGCTGCGCGATGAGTGCTCGCTGAAAGGCGTCACGTCCAACCCGGCGATCTTCGAGCAGGCGATCCTCGGCTCAACGGACTACGACGAGACCCTGCATGAGCTGGCGGGCGAAGGGCTCGGCGCGGTGGCGCTCTACGAGCGCATCGCGGTCGCCGACGTCGTGGACGCCGCCGACATCCTGCGACCGGTCTACGACGAAGAGGGCGACGGCTTTGTCTCCTTCGAGGTCGCGCCGGACCTCGCTCACGACACCGAGCGCACCCTTGCCCAGGCGCGCGACTACTGGCAGCGGCTCGACCGCCCAAACGTGATGATCAAGATCCCCGGGACCGACGCCGGCGTGCCGGCAATCGAGCAGGCGATCTACGAAGGCATCAACGTCAACGTCACGCTGTTGTTCGCCGTCGAGCAGTACACCGAGATCGCCGAGGCTTACATCCGCGGGCTCGAGCGCCGCCACGCCGAGGGACTCCCACTCGACGTGCACTCGGTCGCTAGCTTCTTCGTCTCGCGCGTCGACACGGAGGTCGACAAGCGACTGGAGGCGCTCGGACGCAGCGACCTCGCCGCTACGGCGGCGATCGCCAATGCGCGCGCCGCCTACCAGCGCTTCAAGGAGATCTTCCACAGCGACCGTTTTGCCGTCCTGCGCGAGGCCGGCGCGCTCTATCAGCGGCCGCTCTGGGCATCGACCGGGACGAAGAATCCGGCCTACTCCGAGACGATGTACGTCGACAATCTCGTCGCGCCTTACACGGTCAACACGATGCCGATGAAGACCCTCCTCGCCGTCGCCGAGCGCGGGCAGATCGAGCCCGGCAGCGCCGAACGCGACCCTGGTCCTGCCCTCGACGCGCTCGCAGAGGCGGGAATCGATATGAGCGACGTCACGAAGACGTTGCTGGAGCAGGGCATCGCTGCCTTCGTCACGCCGATGAACGAGCTGCTCGCCGGAATCGAAAATGCGCGCCAAGCGGTGCTCACGGGACGCCCCGACGCGATCGCCGCCTCGATCCCGAGCGAGCTCGCTGGCGGGATCGCGCAGCGCGTCAAGCAGGCCGGGCTAGCAGACGTCGCACGCCGCCTCTGGGCCAAGGACGAGTCGCTCTGGGGCGGCCCGGGCGTGCCGGAGATCGGCGACCGGCTCGGCTGGCTGACAATCTCCGATTCGATGCTCGAACGCGCCGACGAGCTCGTCGAATTCGCCCGCGGCGTCGCGGCCGACGGCTTCAAGGACGCCGTGCTGCTCGGCATGGGCGGCTCGAGCCTCGCCCCCGAGGTGCTCTGGCGGACCTTCGGGGCGCCGAACGATGCGCTCGACCTCCACGTGCTCGACTCGACCGATCCGGACGCGATCCTCGATGTTCAACGCCAGATCGATCTCGAGCGCACGCTGTTCGTCGTGTCGACGAAATCCGGCGGCACGATCGAGACCCTGTCGCTGTTTGCGCACTTCCACGCGCTCGTCCCCGACGGCAAGCATTTCATCGCGGTCACGGACCCGGGGAGCGCGCTCGTTGAGCTGGCGAGGGAGCACGGCTTCAGGGCCTGCTTCGAGAACGACCCCAATATCGGCGGGCGCTACTCGGCGCTGTCGCTGTTCGGACTCGTTCCCGCGGCGCTGATCGGCGCGCCCGTCCACGCGCTGCTCGAACGCGCCGTGATCGCCGAGCAGCCCTGCGCCCACTTCGACTCGAGTGCCTCAAACCCCAGCCTCTGGCTAGGCCTCGCACTTGGCGAGCTCGCACGCCACGGCCGCGACAAGCTGACGTTCATCGTCGGCGACGCGGTCGCGAGCTTCGGGCTCTGGGTCGAGCAGCTCGTCGCAGAGAGCACCGGCAAGCACGGCCGCGGCATCCTGCCAGTCGCCGAGGAGCCGCTGCTGGCTCCGGACGCCTACGGCTTGGACCGCGTCTTCCTCCAGCTGCGCGATGAGGAGCAGCCCGACGCGCAGGCTGATGAGCGGCTCGCCGCCCTCGCCGACTCCGGACACCCGACGCTGACGCTGACCGTCAGCGCCGCCGAGGACCTCGGACGACTGTTCTTCAGTTTCGAGTTCGCTACCGCGGTCGCCGGCTGGGTGCTCGAGATCAACCCGTTCGACCAGCCGAACGTCGCCGAGGCCAAAGCCGCGACCAAACGCGTGCTGGCGGAAGGCGCGCTGCCGGAGCTGCCGGTTGCCAGCGCGGACGCCATCACAGCGCTGCTCGGCGGGGGCAAGCCTGGTGACTACGTCGCGCTGATGGCCTACGTCACACCCTCGGTCGAGTTCGACGAAGCTGTCGCCGAGCTGCGCGCAACGCTGATGGAGCGCACGAAGCTCGCGACGACTTTCGGCTACGGCCCGCGCTTTCTGCACTCGACCGGCCAGCTCCACAAGGGCGGAGCGCCGATCGGTCGCTTCCTGTCGCTGATCTGCGATTCCGACGAGGACGTCGAGATACCAGGCGAGCCGTTCAGCTTCCGCACGCTCAAGAACGCGCAGGCCCTGGGGGACCTCGAGACGCTCCGCGCGCACAAGTTACCGGCCGAGATCGTTCGCCTCGAAGGCGATCCCGCTAGTGCTCTGCGCAAGCTCCACAACCAGATCAAGGAGACTCTCTGATGCAGATCGGCTTAGTCGGCCTCGGCAAGATGGGCGGCAACATGGTCACGCGAATCCGGCGGGACTCCGAGCACGAGGTCGTGGCGTTCGACTTCGACCCGAAAGCGGTGGCGCGGGCCGAGAAGAGCGGCGCGAGCGGCGCGTCGACGCTCAAGGACCTCGTCAAGCAGCTGTCAGCCCCCCGCACCGTCTGGATCATGGTCCCCGCTGGCGAGGCCACGCAATCGACGGTCGATCAGCTCGCCAAGCTGCTGTCGGCGGATGACGCGATCGTCGACGGCGGCAACTCGCGCTGGACCGACGACAAGCTCCGCTCCGCAGCGCTGCGCAAGAGCAAGATCCACTACATCGACGTCGGCACCAGTGGCGGCGTGTGGGGTCTTGAGAACGGTTACTGCATGATGGTCGGCGGTCCGGCGAAGGCGGTCCGGCGGCTGGCGCCGATCCTCGACGTGCTTGCGCCGCCGACGAGCGAGGACAGCCTGCACTCGATCGGCAAGTACGGCTGGCACCACTTCGGTCCGAGCGGTGCCGGGCACTACGTGAAGATGGTCCACAACGCGGTGGAGTACGGGATCATGCAGGCCTACGCCGAGGGGTTCGAGTTGTTTCACGCCTCGGAATACGAGCTCGACAACGCGAAGATCGCCCACCTTTGGAACCAGGCATCGGTCGTCCGCTCCTGGCTCTGTGAACTGGCTGCGCGCGCGTTTGATGCCGACGGCAACGACCTCGCGGAGCTGGAGGGCTGGGTCGATGACTCGGGCGAAGGACGCTGGACGCTCCAGGACGCGATCGACAGAGACGTCCCAACGCCGGCGCTCAGCGCGGCCCTGTTCAGCCGCTTCTACTCGCGCGAGGACGGCGACTATGCGGCCCGCGTGCTCGCCGCGTTGCGCAACCAGTTCGGCGGCCACGCGGTGAAAAAGGCAGGCACTTAGGTGGCGAGCGCGGTCGAGCTCGACAACCCGCTCGCTGAGGGTCTCGAGCGGCTGCCCGTCCACCCGACGAACCTCGTCATCTTTGGAGCGACCGGGGATCTCGCGCGGCGCAAGCTGCTGCCCGCGGTGTACAACCTCGCCCACGAGGGGGCGCTGCCCGAGCGCTTCAACCTCGTCGGCGTGTCTCGCGGTGAGCTCAGCGACGCCGAATACCGCGACGAGGCTGCGGAGGCGATCCGCGCGTTCTCGCGCACGCCGCCCGACGACAGCGTGCTCGAGGGCCTGCTGACGGGGCTTCGGTATGTCACGCTCGCCTTTGACGACACCGCCGGCTACAGCCAGCTAGCCAGCACGCTCGAGGAGCTCGACGCAGCGGCCGGCGAGCCGATGGCGCGCGCCTTCTATCTCTCGACCGCTCCTGAGTTCTTCCCCGTGATCGTCGATGCGCTGGGGGCGGCTGGGCTGGCCGAGAACAGCACGGCGGACGTCCGCTGCATCATCGAAAAGCCCTTTGGCACCTCGCTTGCCGAAGCGCGGGATCTCAACCGTGAGGTGCTGTCGGTGTTCAGCGAGCCGCAGATCTTCCGCATCGACCATTACCTGGGCAAGGAGACGGTGCAGAACATGCTCGCGTTTCGCTTCGCCAACGGCATGTTCGAGCCGCTGTGGAACCGCAACTTCATCGAGAACGTGCAGATCACCGCCGCCGAAGACCTCGGCATCGGCAGCCGCGCCGGGTACTACGACCACGCCGGTGCGCTGCGCGACCTGGTCCAGAACCACATGCTGCAGCTGCTCACGCTGCTGAGCATGGAACCGCCGGTCACGTTCGCGGCCGACGACGTCCGCGACGAGAAGGTCAAGGTGCTGCACGCGATCCGGCCCCCAGGGCCCGACGAGGTTTCGAAGATGAGCGTTCGCGCCCAGTACGCCCCCGGCGTCAGCGGCGGCGAGCGCGTGCGCGGCTACCTCGAGGAGGACGGTGTGCCTCCCGACTCGCGGACCGAGACCTACGTCGCGCTGCGCCTGATCGTCGACAACTGGCGCTGGGCCGGCGTCCCCTTTTACCTGCGTACGGGCAAGCGCCTGGCACGCAAGGTGACGGAGATCGCGGTGACGCTGCGTCCGGTCCCCCATCTCGCCTTCGAACGCGACGGCGCGGCCGGTGTGCGCCCCAACCAGCTCGTGCTCACGCTCCAGCCGAACGAGGGAGTCTCGCTATCACTCGGCGCAAAGGTCCCCGGAGCCCGGATGCGGATCCGCCCGGTGAACATGGAGTTCCTCTACAACACCGCCTTCCTCTCGCAGTCACCAGAAGCCTACGAGCGGTTGATCCTCGACGCGATGCGCGGCGAGGCGACACTGTTCACTCGCAACGACGAGGTCGAGGCGCAGTGGCGGATTTGCGATCCGATCCTCGCCTCGTGGGAGCGCCAGCGCAAACCCCTGGCGCAATACCCGAGCGGCGCGCAGGGCCCCCACGAGGCCGACGAGCTGCTGCTCCCGGGTCACCGCTGGCGGGCGATCTGAGGCCGCGCTGATGCCTGCGGTCAACGACACCGTCTGGACCGCCGAGAACACCTCGCCCGCAGAGATCGAGGCGGCGCTGCGCGTGTTGCTGGCCGAGCGTCACGCGGAGAGCGCGGCCTACGTTCCCGCGCGGGTGCTCAATCTGGTTTGTATCGTCGATCGCCAGTGGAGCGGCGAGATCGCCAACCGGCTGCGGCGGGTCGGGCGTAACCACGCCTCGCGCACGATCGTCTGCGCGGTGAGCGAGCGGCGTACGACACTCGACGCGGTCGCTACCGTCGCCGCAGACTCGACGCCGTCCGACGGCGAGCTGGCGCTGACGTTCGAGACGATCGTGATCGACGTCGGTCGTGAACACCTGCTCTACCTGGACTCGATCATCGACCCGCTCGTCGTCACCGACATCCCGACCCTCGTCTGGGCCCCTCATGGTCACTGGGACGCGGTTGATGCGCTGCGCGCCGTCTCGCAGTGCGTGCTGCTCGACTCTGTCGAGGATCCCGAGGTCGCGGCGGCACTGCGTCGCGCCGCAGGCCTACTCGAGTCACGCGATGTCGTCGATCTCGCCTGGCTGCGCACGACGCCGTGGCGCGAACGGGTCGCGACGATGTTCGATCCGCCCGCGAAGCGCGTCCGCCTGCGCGAGATCTCAGGCGTCGCGGTGCGCCACCACTTCGCCTCGGGCGCGGCGGCGCTGCTGATCTGCGGTTGGTTCGGCTCGCGCCTTAGCTGGCCGGCCGCGCCGCTGCACCGCGACGGCAGGGGCCACGCCGGTGGCCGGCTGGGCGACGTGGACGTGACGCTCGACTCGGTCGGCCAGAACGTGCCCGGGCTCGCCGGACTGACGCTGACCCTTCGCGACGGCAGCTCGCTGTCGCTCGACCGTGGGCCGGGCGGCCTGCAGGCGAGCGAGCGCGACGCCGACGGCGCGGAGCGGACCTGGCGCCTGCTCGGCGCGTCACGAGGCGAGGGCGGCATCCTCGGCGAGGGGATCCGCCAGTCGCTGGTCGGCGACCCCGTCTATCGCGAGGCGCTCCGCTGCGCGAGCGCGCTGCTCGAATGACTGCCGCGCCGACGATCATTCGTGAGGCTGATTACAGCGCGGTGTCGGTTGCCGCCGCCGCACTATTCGCCGAGCGGGTTGGCGGCGCGCTCGCCGAACGCGGCGTAGCCCACGTGGCTCTCGACGGCGGGACGACGCCGGAGCGGACGTATGTGTTGATCTCGCTGCCGAGCTGGGAGGGCGTCGAGCTGTGGTTCGGCGATGAGCGCTGCGTCGGGCCTGAGGACCCGGATTCCAACTATCGCATGGTCGCGGCGACGTTGCTCGGGCACGCACGCGGAGCCGTCGTGCACCGGATCGTCGGTGAGCTTGGCGGCGAGGCCGCGGCGAGCGCCTACGAGCAGGAGCTACGCAGCCGGCTGCCGGCGGGCTCGGACGCAGTGCCGGTCTTTGACCTTGTGCTCCTCGGGATCGGCGAGGACGGACATACCGCGTCGCTTTTCCCGGGCAACCCGGCACTCGACGCGCGCGGCGTTGCCTGCGTGGCCGTGCACGACGCGCCGAAGCCTCCGCCTGATCGCGTATCGCTGTCACTCGAGGTGCTGCGCGCCGCTCGCTCATGCGTGCTGCTGGCGAGCGGGACGGGCAAGGCGAGCGCGCTGGCCAAGGCCCTCGGCGAGCCGACGGCGGCTGTCCCATCGAGCTTGCTCGCGCGCGAGCGGCTGACAGTGATCGCCGATGCAGACGCCCTATCCGAGACGGGCATCGCGTGAGCCCAGGCGAGCTGGTCGTCGTCCGCCACGCAGACACCGACTGGTCGGAGAGCGGCCGACACACCGGCCGCACCGACATGCCGCTGAACGAGGACGGTCGTGCCGCAGCGACAACGCTCGCCGAGCGCCTCGCCGGACACACGTTTGTGGCGGTCTGGTGCAGCCCGCTGCGCCGCGCGGCGCAGACCGCCGAGCTAGCCGGCTTCGGCGGGCTGGCGCGCGAGCGGGCTGAACTCGTCGAGTGGGACTACGGCGCCTACGAAGGGCTGACGACTGAGCAGATTCACGAGCAGCGGCCGGGGTGGGACCTGTGGCGGGACGGCTGTCCTGGTGGCGAGGATGCGGCGGCCGTCGGCGCTCGCGCCGATCAGGTGCTCGCGGAGCTGCCCGAAACAGGCACCGTTCTCGTCTTCTCGCACGGTCATCTCCTGCGCGTCCTGATTGCGCGCTGGCTCGCGCTCAAGCCGGCTCGAGGCGCACTGTTCCTGCTCGCACCGGGGAGAATCGGCGTCCTCACGCACGAGCGGGACCGCCGCGTGCTGTCGTCACTGGGCTAGTCTGCGCGGCTCGTGCACGATCCGATCAGCTACTTCCAAGCAGTGATCCTCGGCATCATCCAAGGCGTAGCCGAGCCGTTCCCGGTCTCAAGCCTCGGCCACGCAGTCGTGCTGCCGCGCCTGCTCGGCTGGAACATCCACCAGAACGACGGCTATTTCCTGAGCTTCCTGGTGGCGCTCCACCTCGCGACGGCGATCGTCCTGCTCGTCTACTTCTGGCGCGACTGGGTCCGCATCGTGCGCGGGATGCTGCGCTCGCTGGCGGCGCGTGAGATCCGCCCCGAGGACACAGACGCCCGTCTTGGCTGGCTGCTGGTGGCCGGCACGATCCCCGTCGGACTGGTCGGCCTGGCGTTACAGAGCCCGCTGCAAAAGCTTTTCGCATCGGCGGTCGCGGCGGCTTGCTTCTTGATCGTGAACGGCCTCGCGCTACTCGTCTTCGAGCGCCTTCGGGCGCGACCGCCGGCGCCGGGCGACTGGGAGGGGGACTCGGACGCGCGCATCGCGCGACTCTCGTTTCTGCGCGCCGGGGCTGTCGGTCTATCGCAAGCGGCAGCGCTCGTCCCGGGGATCTCGCGCTCGGGCTTCTCGATGGGCGGCGGACTCTTGTTCGGCCTCTCGAACGAGGATGCGGCTCGCTACGCGTTTCTCCTCGCGACGCCGATCATCGCCGCCGCGGGGATTCTCAAGCTTCCCGACCTGCTCGGCCATCAGGGCAACGACGTACGCGGGCAGGCGCTCGTTGGCGCGCTGTGCGCGGCGGCGGTGACCGTAGTCGCCGTGCGCTTCCTGCTGCGCTACCTCACGACCAATCGCCTGCAACCGTTCGGGGTCTACTGCATCGCTCTCGGGACGGTCTGCCTCGTCGCATTCGCGCTCTGAGCTGGCCTAAGACGCTTTCGCGGCGTCCTTGCGCGGACCGCTCGCGAACCACGCAAACGCAAACAGCGCCAGTCCGACGACGACCGCTGCGATCCCATGCTTGACGTGGTGCGTCGCGGAGCCGGCTTGGTGCCCCGGGAAAAACGACGGCAACGACTCGGCCTTGTCGGCGAAGTAGATGCCCGCCACTACGAGCAGCACGATGCCGGCGAGCACTGCAAGCACGACGATGATTCGCGAGCGATTCATAAGCCGAGGTTTATGTCACCAGCCCCGTTTGCAGGCATTTATCTGCTCTGTATAAAGCTGAGGTTGAGCTTTAGATTGGCCGGGTCATAACTTTGAAACCGGCGCCGCAGGCTACCACAGCCAGGCTGTTCAACCGTCCGCGCTGCGGCTCGCGCCGCGCACGGCGCTATCGTCGCCCGCGCCGGCATTGCACCGCCTGCTGTAACGCATGAGCCCCGAATCGAACTCACCACCACCGTCACCGCCAGATCGTCCCGACCGCTGGAGCGGGCTCCCAGGACGGATCGAGAGCTGGCGCGAAGCAGTACCTGAACTCACCGGCGGGGCGCTCCGTCGGGCGCGCGCCGAGATGCTCGGATTGGCGGCGCTCTTCGTCGGCGTAATCGTGGTCTACGACCATCGCGGGGCCCTGCTCGGGATCCATTCTCGGCGTCCGCCCGGGTGCCTCGGGTCCCTGTGCCTGCGATCGACAACCGCGACGACCACGGCTCAGGTCGTGACCGTAATCCTGCTCGTGATCCTCGGCTGGGCGATCGCACGGGAGGTCGGCCGCGTCCTGTCACCGACGCTTGGCAAGCATGTCGATCCGGCGAACGCAGGCACGATCGGGTTCCTCGTACGGCTCGCGACGCTGCTTGGAGCGGTGATCATCGCGCTGCGCTTTGCCGGCATTGACACGACGACAATCGCCATCGGCGCCTCCTTCACGGCCGTTGTCTTCGGCCTCGCGGCGCAACAAACGCTCGGAAACCTGATCGCCGGCCTCGTGCTCCTGAGCGCGCGTCCGTTCCGCGTTGGCGAGCGCGTAAGGCTGCAGGGCGGCGCTCTGGCGGGGCAGATCGAAGGCACCGCCCTCTCCCTGGGCCTGCTCTACACGACTTTCACAACGGGTGAGGACCACTTACTGATACCCAACAGCGTGGTGCTGAACGTGGCTGTGATGCCGTTGCGCGAGCCGACCGCCGTAAGCCTGCGGGCACGGCTACGCCCGGGTACCACGCCCCTCGAGGTGCAGCAGTTGCTCGAGGATCGGCTAACCGTGGCACTCCGCAGACGACCGTCGATAACGCTCGAGGAGCTCGACGGTCCGAACGTCGTGGTCAAGATCAGCGCCACACCGATGAACCCCGCCGACGGCGGCGCGCTCGCCAGCGAGCTCCTCGAAGCCGTCTCGGCGCGCGTCAGCGGCGCGGCTCAGCCGACGACGTAGCGCGCGAACAGCGAACCACCAGCCGCGAGCAGTTGGCGCAACTCGAGCGGCGTCGGCGCCGGCTCGCCGGTGTCGGCAAGCATCGTGGGACCCGGATCTCCACCGACGAGCTGAGGCGAGAAGGAGAGGAACAACTCATCGACGACGCGCTCTCGCACCAGCGACGCCGCAAGCCTCGGTCCGCCTTCGCAGACAACGAGCCCAATGTCGAAGCGGGACCGCAGCTCGGCGAGGCCGTCGGCCAGCGTCTCGCAGCGGATATAGGAGACGTCTGCCCGCGCCCCCTTGAGCTCAGCGGTCCCCGAGCCGACGACAACCACGTGTGAGTCCGGGTCAGCAAGCAAGGGCACGTCCGGGGGAAGGTCGAGCGAGCGGCTGACGATCACGGCAAGCGGCTGCTCGCGGATCCCCGCGGCGCGTCGCCGCTCGCGCACGTCCGCGTCACGCACGATCGGGCCGTAGCGCTCGAGCCGCACGGTGCCCGCTCCGGCCATCACGGCGTCGACCTCAGCCCGCAGCGCATGGAACAACTCACGATCAGCGGGGGCACTCAGCGGCGCCGAACGGCCGCCGATCGTCACTCGGCCATCGACGCTGGCGACCATGTTCAAAGCCAGCCGCGGCCGGCGAGCGCCACGCGCCGGCTCCTCGCGCCACCCCGCGAGCGCCTCGCGAGCACCGCATTCCCCGCCGGGCGGAATCAGCCGTTGAAAGTTGGCGTCGCTACCCATCAGCAGACGTCAGTGCCGCGGAGAAGGCAACGTAGACCCGCGCAGATCGCAGGAGGAGGACGGGCGCAGTCCCCCGGACGGCGCTATTCCGAGGGCTCCGGCGAAAACTCGAGCGCAGCGGAGTTAATGCAGTAGCGCATCCCGGTCGGCTGCGGGCCATCCTCGAAGACATGACCAAGATGGCCTTCGCAAGTTGCGCAGAGCACCTCGGTGCGGCGCATCAGCAGGCTGTGATCCTCGGCAGTGCGAACGGCGTCGCCATCTGCCGGCTGCCAGAAGCTCGGCCAGCCGGTGCCCGAGTCGAACTTCGTGTCGGAGCGGAACAGCTCGGTCCCGCAGCCGGCACAGTAGTACTCGCCGAGCTCCTTGTTTGCGTTCAGCTCGCCGCTGAACGCGGGCTCGGTGCCGCTGCGGCGGAGAACCTCAAACTGCTCAGGCGTGAGCGTCGTCCGCCACTCGTCATCCGTCTTGTCCACCTTGCTGCCCACGACACAAAGCGTACCGCTCAGCTGATCGCGGCGAGTTACAACGCCACCGACCTGCTAGCGTGACCGGGTGCAAGATGCCGGAAGGTCCGGCCAAGTAGTGCGAGCGCTCGCAGTCGAAGCTTTCAAAGCGTCCTCCGCGTCGCAGCACGATCAAGACAGTGGAGGAACGCAATGCCTACGGGCACCGTGAAGTGGTTTAGCGACGACAAGGGATTCGGGTTCATCACGCCTGACGATGGCGACAAGGATCTGTTCGTCCATCACACAGGAATCGTCGGCGAGGGCTATCGCTCTCTGCAGGAGGGCGCGAAAGTGTCCTTCGATGCGGAAGCTGGCGACAAGGGCCCGAAGGCCGTCAACGTCGTACCGCTGTAGCACTCGGCGCACCACTCACCGCAGTACGACGCTACGGAGCCCGTCCGCGTGACGGGCTCCGCCGCGCGTTCGCTGCGGGAAATGACAAAAGCAGCCCTGTCGGGCGCTATTCTCGGCGCACGTTGACCCGCGCCAGCTCGGCCAGATAGCGCCCCAAGTCGTAATGCAAGGCGATATGACGGCTGACGGCTCCGGGACGGTGCTTGCTGACGTGAGCGCGGGCACCCAGCGTCTGCCCCGTGCGCGTGGCGGCCGTCCTGCGCCCCCACTGGGCGGCGAGTGGCTGGCCCCGGATCGCCGTGACGCGGTGAAGTCCGGCGCCGCCGCAGCCGCGTCGTCCGCGGCGCTGACGGCGATGATCCTGATCAGCCTGATCATCGTCTCCCTCGCGGCTTCGCAAGTCCCCCGTGACTACCTCTCGCCGACCGCTCGCCCCGGTGACTACCCAACCTGGCTGGCCGGCCCGCTGGCGGCGCTGACAAGCTGGGTCAGCTTCAGCTCCGCCACGCTCGAAGCGGTTTTCACAGCCGGCATCGCGACGATGTACCTGGCCTACATCGCCGTGCTGATCTGCGCCCCGCGCGTCCGGCCGGCGTTTGCCTTGAGCGCCGTCGTCGTGCTTCAGGTGATCTTCTTTCTCTCGCCACCGTTGCCGTTGACCGACATCTTCAACTACCTCAACTACGGCCGGATGGAGGTCCTCTACCACCTCAACCCCTACACGACGATCCCGGCCCTCGAGCCACACAACGACCCGGTCTTCTCGCTCAGCAACTGGCACGGGCTCGAGAGCCCGTACGGCCCGCTGCTGACGCTGATCACGATGGCGGTCGTGCCATTGGGCATCGCCGGCTCTTACTGGATCCTGAAGACCGCGTTGCTACTGACCAGTCTGGGTAGCGTCTGGCTGGTCTGGGGGTCGGCCGGCCTGCTCGGGCGCCACCGCCTCAGTGCGGCACTGTTCGTCGGCTTGAACCCGATCGTGCTCGTCTGGGGACTCGGCGCCGACCACAGCGACTTCCTGATGATCTTCTTGGTCACGCTTGGCATGTACCTGCTGATCCAGGCGCGCGTGCGTTCGGCGCGCGCCGGGCCGCCGGGCCCGGTGGCCGCGAGTGGCGGCGCCGTCGCGAAGCTCGGCTCCGCCTGGCGGCGAGCTCTCTCGTGGATCGATGGCGCGCCCCGTCCGCTCGGCCCAGGCCAGCCGGGCTGGTGGTGGGCGGTGAGCGGCGGCATCTTGCTCATCGGCGCAGTCGCGATCAAGGCGTCCGCGGTAGTTCTAATCCCGATCGTTTTGGCAGGCAGCGCCCGCAGGCTGCGACTGGCGACCGGCTTCTTGATCGGTGCGGCCGGCCTTGCCGCAGCCTCGATTGCCGCGTTTGGTCTGAACGTGCCCGACTTGAGCCAGCAGGACGCGCTCGTGATACCGGGCAGCGTTCCCAACGTCGTCGGCTACCTCATCGGCGACGGCGGCGCGTCGCCCGGGGTCCGGCTGGCCTTTACGATCGCGCTCGCGGCGGTCGTCGTGGTTTGCACGATCTGGGCCTGGCGCAGCCACGATTGGATGCTGCCTTGCGGCGTTGCGATTCTCGCGTTGCTGTTGACGCTGAGCTGGGAGCTTCCCTGGTACCTGATCTGGCTGCTCCCGTTTGCGGCACTCGCTCGCGGGCGGCGCATAAGAATCGCCGCGATTGTCCTCGGCGTATACATGTTCATGGTGGCGATGCCGTACTCGACCACCGTGGAGCGCGCCATCGGCCTGCACCCGAACACGACGATCGTCGGTCGCGCGAATCAGCGCTTCCTCCACGCGCTGCTCTTCTGAGCAGCGTCGATCTGACCGAAACTGACCGAGGCCGACGGCCCGCACGGCGCCGCCGCCGCAGTTAATGCTCCGCTACGTAGCCGTCCTCCGGCTCGATCGGCAGTCCCGCCTCGACCCAGGCCTGGATCCCACCCGCCATCGTGTACGCGTCGAAGCCGGCGGAGCGGAATGCGCTTGCCGCCATCGCCGAGCGGACGCCTAGGCGGCAGTGGAAGACGACGGGGGCGGAGCGATCGATCTGATCCGCCTGGGAGGCGAGCCGCTCGAGCTCGATGTGGCGCGTGCCAGGGATGTAGCCGGCGTGGCGCTCGTAGGGCTCGCGAACATCGATGAACGTGGCGCCCTCGGCGGCAAGCTGCTTGGCCCGCTCGGGGCTGACCTCGATCTGCGGGTTCTCGAATGCGCTCACGGCCACCAGAATACGCACAGTGCACGCCCCGAAGGCAGCGCCAGCTACTTTACTTTTCGAGGATGCCACCAGCCCAGGCGAACCTGAAGACGATCGGTCGCGCGCTCGCCGGCGGGTTCTTCGTCGCGCTGCTGGTCGCGGTGATCGCGAGCCCGCCGAGCCACTCGACGGCATTGCGGGTGCTCGAGCTTGTCGCGATCGTCGTGCTCGGCCTGATCGTGTTGGCCGCGATCGTAGAGCTGATCAGCGCCCGCCTCGCCGGCTGGCATGAGAGCGAGCAGGAGTTCGAGCTGACGGTGCAGCGCAGCGAGCGTCTCGCGAGCAGCAACCTGGCGGCCGACCCGGACGAGGTCGAGTTCATGGAGCTCGACCCGCTCGATGACAGCGACTTCGAGGAGCTGGTGCGCGATGCCCTCGACGAGCTGCCCGACCTGCTGCAGAACGCGCTACGCCACGTCGCCGTGGTGATCTCCTCCGGCGGGCGCAAGGCCGGGCTCTACGGGCTTTATCAGGGTGATGGCGGCCGTCGCGATAACCATCCTGATCGGATCGTGATCTTCCGCGACTCGCTGCGGCGCGACTTCGGCGGCGATGGCGACGCGCTGCGCGAGCAGGTGACGCGCACGGTGCGTCACGAGCTCGCCCACCACGTCGGCTTCGACGAGCTGGGTGTGAGGGACCTGGGTCTCTAACGCGCGCGGCGCGCGAGCGAA
This sequence comes from Solirubrobacteraceae bacterium, assembly GCA_036262195.1. Taxonomy (GTDB): domain Bacteria; phylum Actinomycetota; class Thermoleophilia; order Solirubrobacterales; family Solirubrobacteraceae; genus Palsa-513. The sequence continues at coordinate 12,744 of DATAJI010000151.1, read as the reverse complement.
ACGGCGAACCAGTCGCGCGGATCCGTGTACCAGCCGTCGAGCGCGAGTCCAGCGGCGGCGAGATCAGCGTCGAGGCGGCTACGGGTGAACTTCGCGCTGATCTCGGTGCGCAGCTCCTCGCCGGTCGCGAAGTCCACCTGGAGGCCAATCGCCGGAAGCGTGACGGTCTGACGCGAGCGCGCCCGCAAACGCATCTCGATCCACTCGTTGCGATCGTCGAACAGGGCAACGTGGTCGAACTGATCGGGCGCGAAATCGCCACCGAGCTCACGGTTGAGGACGTGCAGCATGTTGCGATTGAAAAGCGCAGTGATCCCAGCCGGGTCGTCGTAGGCCGCAATGAGCGTGGCTCGATCCTTGACGAGGTCGGTCCCGAGAAGGAGGCGGTCGTCGTCTTCGAGCAGCGCACAGATGGCGCGCAGGAAGCGACGCCGAGCGCCGGGGCGGAAGTTCCCGATCGTGCCGCCGAGGAACACGACGAGCCGCCGCGCGCGAGGCGGCGGAAGCCGGTCGAGGTGGCGCTCGAAATCTCCAATCAGCCCGTGGACCGAAAGGCCCGGGTATTCCTCGATCAGCTGCATGCCGCTCTCGCGCACCGCGGTTTCGGTGACGTCGATCGCGACGTACCGCTCGAGCGTTCCGGCGCGCGCCATCGCGTCGAGCAGCACGCGCGTCTTGGTCGCGCTCCCGGACCCCAACTCGACAAGCTCCCCGGCGCCCGTGCTGGCGACGATCGCGTCGGCCGCTCGCTCGAGGATCGCGCGCTCAGTGCGCGTCGGGTAATACTCGGGAAGCTCACAGATCTGCTCGAACAGCGCCGCGCCGCGTGCATCGTAGAAGTGCTTCGGCGGAAGCTCCTTAAACGGCTGCGTCAATCCATCGAGCGCGTCCTCGGGGAGCGTTCGCGTTGCGGAGTCCTCGAACGCGTGGTCGATCGTGATCTGCGGCGCTGCGATCGGCGTCCGCGGGCTCACGTCAGATCCGCCGCGACTCGGAGGCCGGCGAAGATCTGACGTCGCTGCGGCAGGTCCCAGTTGCGGAACGTCGGCGTGACGACATCCGCGCTCGCTGCGAAGGAGCCGCCGCGGAGCACGCGGTACTCGGAGCCGAAGAAAACCTCCGAGTACTCGCGGTAGGGGTACGCGCGAAAGCCCGGGTATGCGCCGAAGCGGCTCGCGGTCCACTCCCAGACGTCGCCGATCATGCCAAGCGCGCCGCACGGCGCGGCGCCGTCGGGGAGCGCCCCGGCCGCCAGTGGCGCGAACACGCCGGACTCGATGAGGTTGGCGTGGCGGGATTCGGGTGCCTCATCGCCCCACGGCCAGGCGCGCTTTACCCCGGCGTCGGCGTCCCAACTCGCGGCCGTCTCCCATTCGACCTCGGTTGGCAGGCGCAAGCCGCGCGAGCGCGCAAACGCGTCCGCCTCATGACAGGAGACATGCAAGACCGGTGCGGACAGATCAAGCAGTTCGACTCCTTCGAGCCGGCGCTCGGCGCCCTCTGATAGCCACTGCAGCGGCCGCTCCACCTGCTCCTCGCTGCGCCAGCTCCAACCAGCTGCCGTCCACCAGTCGCGGCGGCTGTAGCCGCGATCGTCGATGAACTCGAGCCAGTCGCCGTTTGTAACAGGCACGCGGCCGATCCGAAAAGACTCAACCTCTACGTGGTGTTGGGAGCGCTCATTATCGTAGGCAAAGCCGCCAGCGCCGGCGCCGAGCAGCATGTTCGTCCCTGGCACCTCGATCAGATCGAGACCGCTGCGGGTCACCCCCAAGCCGTACGAGCTCGAGTCGGCAGCGACCGGAGGCTGCCAACCCCCTATCGCAGCGAGGGCGAGCGTCTGGAGCATTGTCTCCGCGTGCTGGCGTTCGTGGCGCAGCACGAGCTCGACCAACGGATCGTCAGCTCCGAGCGCGAGTGAGCGGACACGCTCGCGAACATCGCCCAGAAACCGCTCGGCCTCGGAGCGACGGAGGTAGGCGAGCTCGCCGCGCTGCGAGCGCGGCGTCTCGAAGGCGTCATAGACACCGAGCAGCTCAGGACGCAACAGGGGTAGGCCCCCGCGACGATGCGCGAGCCAAAGATCCTCGAACGCGCCAATGTGGCCGAGATCCCAGACCAACGGGCTCATCAGCAAAGAATGCGCGCGCTCCAGATCGCTGTCGGCGACGCCAGCCACCAAGGCGAGCGTCTGCTCGCGAGCTCGCTCGAGGCGATCGGTCTCGAGTAGCGCCATGGCCAGAGCCCATCCTAGCGGCCTGGATGGGTTGGCTCGCTAGGTGCACGCCAAATGTCCCGGGCTCATCTCCTGAGCCCGGGACACCGGCTGGCTGTGGCCCTCGGGCGCGACCCAAATGGGGATCGCCGTCCCCCTGATCGCTGCTCGGGGGCTCGAGAGCTCGCTAGCGAGATGGTCAGGCTCGCGACTGGCACTTCAGCAGTCGCGCAACCGCAAGTCGTGAAGATCCTGATAGCGCGGAGGAGATTTCACCGTCTGGTCACAGAAAGCTGAGGTTTGCAGGCGAATCATGACCATATGACCAACAGAGAAGAGACCAGAGAAGATCGAGGCGGCGCCCGCGTCGACCTGCATTGCCACTCGACAGCTTCGGCGGTTTCGCGCCTGCGCGTGCAGCGCGCGCTCGGCCTACCGGAGTGCGCAACTCCGCCCGACGAGGTCTATCAGCTGGCGAAGCAACGCGGCATGGATTTCGTGACGATCACCGATCACGACACGATCGACGGCGTCCTCGAGATCGCCGACCGCGACGACGTGTTCGTCTCCGAGGAGCTCACCGCTCACTTCCGCGGTGAGCCGCAAGCGGTCCACGTCCTCTGCTTCGACATCACGCCGGCAGATCACGAGTGGCTCCAGCTGCATCGAGGCGACGTCGAGGATTGCGCGGAGTACCTGGACGCCAATGGGATCGCCAGCGCGCTGGCCCATCCGTTCTACGCGGTGGGCGCCCCGCTGCGCAGCCGCCACCGCCGGCGTCTCGCCGAGCTCTTCGCCGTCTGGGAGACCCGCAACGGTTCGCGCGCGCCCGAGCTCAACCTGCCGGCAAGCATCTACGTCGAGACGCACGGCGGTATCGCGATAGGCGGCAGCGACGACCACGCCGGGGTCGACATCGGTCGGACCTTCACCCAGGCGCCGACGGCCGGCAGCCCGCGTGAGTTCCTGGACCACCTACGCGCCGGCCGCGTCGCTCCCGGCGGCGAGCAGGGCAGCGTCGAGAAGTGGGCGCACGCGGCGATGGCGCTGACCGTGCGCGCTCTCGGTCGCGACGGCAAGGTCTCCGAGCTCGACCCGGTGAGGGTGCTCGAGATCGCCGAGCGGCTGCTGCGCGAAGGCGACGCACGCGAAGGTGGGGCACAGACTGACCTGCGGCCGGCCGACGCGCGCGCGCTACTCCACGCGTGGCTCGAGGCCGTCGGTCTAGGCGACCTTTGCGAGCGCGATCTCGTCGCCTACATGCAACAGGACAGCTTCAACCACGCCGATCTCTACCGGCGGGCGCGACGCGCCCACGAACGCCGTCTGCGCGGCGCAGTCGAGCTCGCGTTCGCCGCCGCCGGACGTGGCGAGCTGACGACGATCGGACCGCTGCTGTTCGACGCCTGTCTTCCGGCCATCCCTTACGGTCCCTCGGCGGCTTTCGTAGCGCGCGAGCGCGCGAAGCTCGCCAGCCGGGGCAGCGAACCGCCGCGGATCGCGATCGTTGCCGACGGGATCGGCGCTATGCATGGCGTCACACGCACGATCGAGGAGATCCGCGAACGCGGCGTCGAAGGTTTCGAGATCGACGTAATCGGCACCGACGCGAACGTCGATCGCAGGCTGACCTCAGTCGCCGAGATCGAGATTCCACACTACGCGGGAATCGAGGTGGGGGTTCCGAGTCTGCCCGCCGCGGTCGAGGCGATCACCGCCGGGCGATACGACCTGATTCACGTCTGCTCACCGGGGCCGAGCGCAATCGCTGCCGTGCTGGTAGCGCGCGCAATGGAAACGCCCCTCGTCGGCTCCTACCACACCGAGCTCGCCACGTACGCCGGTCTGCGCTCGGGTAGCGCGGCGCTCGAGCTCGCGGCGTCGATGGCTCTCAGCGCCTTTTACGGCCAGTGCCGACTAATCCTCTCCCCCAGCAGCGCCGCGGACGCCGCGCTTGCGGCGCTCGGCATACCGGCTAGCAGGGTCGCCCGCTGGGATCGCGGGGTCGATACGGCCCGCTTCGGCCCCGAGCGGCGCGACGAGCGACTGCTCAGCGATCGGATCAACGTGCTGTACGCGGGACGGGTCGCGCAGGAGAAGAACATCGACCTGCTCGCCGAGTCTTTCGAGCAGGCACACGCGAGCAATCCTCGCCTCCACCTCGTCATCGCCGGCGACGGGCCCGAGGCGCCACGACTGCGCAACCGACTCGGCGAGCGGGCCACATGGCTCGGCTGGCTCGCGGGCGAGGATCTCGCGACCGCATATGCGAGCGCCGACATCTTCTGCTTCGCGAGCGTCACCGACACGTTCGGTCAGGTGGTACTCGAGGCGCAGGCGAGCGGGCTTGCTGTGCTCGCCGCAGACGCCGGAGGCCCGCGCGACCTGCTTAGCGGCGAGGTCGACGGCCTGCTGCGTGAGCCGACTCCCGAGGCCTTCGCGTCCGCAATGCTCGCCCTTGCGGCCTCACCGCTGTTGCGTCGGCGGCTCGGCCAGGCCGCGGTACGCAGTGCCGCCCAACGTACATGGGGGCGGGCGCTCGGTTGTCTCGGCGCCGGTTACGCGACCGCGCTCGCAACCCCAGACACGATGCGCGATGCCGCGTAACGGGCCGGCAACTATCGCCGTGGCGCTCCACGACATCGAACCCGCGACGTTCGACCGCTGCGCCCTGATTCGCGACTGGCTTGACGATCACGGAATCGATCGCGTGACGCTGCTCGTGATCCCCGCGCGCGATCTGCACCATCTGTCTGATCGCCGCCCCGAGATAGCGATCTGGCTTGACGAACGCCGCCGGGCGGGCGATGCAATAGCTCAACACGGCTTCCAGCACTTCCGGTCGCGCCCAACGCACTGGTCGCAGTCGCTGCGACCGCGACTGCACACCGAGGCCGCCGAGTTCATCGGCCTCAACGGGCCCGAAACCGAGCGCGCGCTCGATGCGGGACGGCGCGTGCTAAAGCTCGCAGGGATCGAGCCGCACGGCTTCGTTGCCCCCGCATATGCGTACACGCCAGCTCTGCGCGAGATGCTCGACACGCGCTTTCGCTGGTGGGCCGGCTCGTGGGGCCTGCACGCGACCGGAGTTGCCTCCTCGACTCGCACGGCCCCGGCGATCGGACTCGCCAGCGGGACGGTCGCTCGCCGCGCGATCTCTCCAGGCGTCCTGCGGGCGGCAACGCTGCTGGCCGGCGGGACCCTGCGTCTCGACGTGCACCCGAGCGACCTCGCGCTCCCCGGCCACATGCTGACCCTCGATTGGGTGCTCCGTCACTCGGTCAAGCGCCGCCGCGCAGTTACCTACGATGAGCTCGCCGCCGCCGGACTCGTTTGAAGGCCGCCGTGTCCCGACAACGCGATAGCTGCTGAGCGACGCTTTGCCTGCGCACACCGCGAATGCCAAGATGTTTGCGCGCGCGGCACGTGATGCGTGATAGAAACGCGTGGCCATGCAGATCTCCCGAGTGCCGCAAACGGCACTTGCAGTGTTGGTCCTGAGTGCCATCGGTGCCGGCCCGCAGCTTGGGTTCGCCGGTGCCGCTGACGATTCGGGCACCGGCGCCACCGGCAGCAGCGGCGCCACCGGCGGCACTTCTGCGAGCGGCAGCACGGGCGCCAGCGGCGCCACGGGAACAAGCGGCGCGAGCGGCGCCAGCGGAACGACGGGCGCCAGCGGGGCAAGCGGTGCCAGCGGCAGCACGGGCACGAGCGGCAGCACGGGCACGAGCGGCGCCAGCGGCAGCACCGGCTCGACGTCCTCGAGTGGATCGACGTCGCCAACGGCGCCGACCGCGCCTACCCCCCCTAGCGCGGTCGGTCCTACCGGCACGAGCGGGCCGAGTGGCTCGAGCGGGCCGACCGGCGCAACGGGCAGCGGCGGGGAGCCGGTGGTGACCTCGATAACGACCCAACCCGAGAGCGGGAACGACCGTCTCAACTCCACAGGGAGCGGTGGCACAAACGTCAGCCTTGCCGGCGGCGCGCTCGCGCCGGCGCCGAGCCTTTTCTCGGATAGGAATCCCCTCGCGGGCGTGCTACCCGGCTCGGTGTTCGACCCCCTGGTCACCGCCGCAATCGGAGCCGACGTGCCGGAGTGGTACATCGCGCACTTCGACGTACCGTCGTTCCTCCTGCCGATCTATCAGTCGGCCGGAGCCGCCTACGACGTGCCCTGGGAGGTTCTAGCCGCGATCAACCAGGTCGAGACCAACTTCGGCAGCGATCTCAACGTCTCCTCAGCAGGCGCGATTGGATGGATGCAATTCCTTCCCAGCACGTGGCAGAGCTATGGCCTAGACGCGACCGGGGCGGGAGTGGCGGACCCGTACAACGCCGCGGACGCGATCTTCTCGGCGGCCCGTTATCTCAGCGCTGCCGGCGCGTCGACGAATCTGCCGGCGGCGATCTTTGCCTACAACCATTCGACGTCCTACGTCGAGTCGGTGCTCCTACGCGCCGAGCTGTTGAGCGGCGTGCCGGCGACGCTCGTCAACTCGGTCAGCCAGCTCTCCGAGGGCCTTTTCCCGATCGAGCTTCGCTACCACCCGAGCTACAAACGTGCCGCGTCCTCAAGCGACGCTCCGCACGCGGTCAACGCGGTTGCGGCGAGCAAGGGCCAGGCCCCGCCACCAGCTGCGGTCGGCGCGGCGGCGAAGACCGCCATCGAGGGCGCGGGCTCGCAGGCCGTAGACATCTTCGCCAAAGCGCACGCCGCTGCTGTTGCAGTACAAGACGCGACGGTCGTCGCGATCGGGCACAGCCGTCGCCTCGGCACCTATGTCCGTGTGCGGGACGCGTTCGGCAATGCCTACACCTATGGCAACCTCGGCTCGGTCGCCGCCTATCACCTAGTCCCGAAGCCGATGGACACGGCGGCCACGTCCTCGCTGGCGACCCCCAGTCAACTCGCGAGCGGACCGGCTCCGACTGCGCCGGCAAGCGCCGGCGCGCAGACGTCGGACGGCATCGCGGGCGTCGTAGCCGCAGAGGCGGAGGCACAGGCGCTCGCGACACCAAGCGAGACGAGCGAGGCGTCGGCCACCGCCGATACGGCGTCGCCCTTCGCTGCCTTCGACTTCCGCCCAGGTCTCACTGACGACGTCACGATCTTCGGCGGTCCACCGCTCTCGAGCCACCGGGCAGCCGAAAAGGCGCTGCGCTCCTCGCAAGCGCACAAGATCGTCGATCGCTACTACACGAGCGCCCTGGGCTTGCCGCGCGACCAGCTCAAGCCCCGCGCGCTACGCGTCGGGTCGCGCGTCCTCGCCGGCACGATCCTCGGCTACCTCCGGGCAAGCGGCTCCGGTCGTGAGCCGCATCTGACCTTCGAGCTTCGTCCGGCGGGCACCGGTCGGGCGGGGATCGACCCACGACCGTTCCTCGACGCTTGGACTCAGCTCGCGACGGTTGAACTGCACCGCAAGCCTCTGAGCGAGCCGCTCTACGGAGCCGGCCTGCAGAGCAACGACGCCGGCGAGGCAGGCCTGATGAGCCAGATCGACCTCGAACGCGTCGTGCTCGAGAACGTGCATTTGAAGATGTCGCTCTGCGAGCGAGACGCAATCGCGGCGGGAGACGTCGACCGTCGCGTACTCGCAAGCGTCGAGTTCCTTGTCGATAACGGACTCGACCCGACGATCGGCGGCGCGCAGTGCGCCACCGGTGGAGCTCCGTCAGCGACGAACGCCGACAGCATCACGATCACCGCCGTCAACTCGGTCGCCGTCGGGGCGGGAGCTGGCACGGGCACGCCCACTGACTCGACGATCAAGGCGCTGCTGATGCTGACCGGTGACAACGCGCCGTCGCGGATCGCCGGCCCCGAGGCGATCCAAGGCGCGGCGAGCAGCGTCGCCGACCCGAACGATGCAGGCCAGATCGTCGTCAGCTTCACCCCGGAGCCGGCTCAGCTTGCGCTCGCCAGCACCGCCAGCGTCGCTGGTCACTTCGGACTCAGCCCGAAGCGCTGGGTGCAGCTCGACGCCCGTCTCCTCTCGATCCCCGAGCCGCGTGTTCCGACGGTCATCTCGACGACAGCGCTGAGCAGCAAGTCGCTCGCGAGCAAACAGACCCGCAAGAAGCGGGCCTGATCAGCGGCGACGGCGGTCGCGCAGCGCGATGCCTTCGAGCATGTGCGCGACGGTCTCGCAAGCGTCTACAGCGGCCTCAAGTGACTCGAAGATGTCGCGCCAGCGGATCACGACCATTGGGTCCGTACCACCAACGAACAGCGATGCGACGGCGTCGCGGCGAATGCGATCGCCTTCGTTCTCGAGCCGATGGATCTCGACGAGGTGCGGTGCCAGCCCGCTACCCATGCGCAAGCAGCGAAGCGCGTGCGCGACCTGCTCGCACGCGCCGACGAGCACGTCGGCGAGATCGACAGCCGCCTCCATCGTGGCCTCCACCGCGTACAGGCCGAGCGTGTCTGCCACCTGCTCGGCTTCGTCGACGATGTCGTCAAGCGCCGTCGCCAGGCGGTAGCCGTCGCCCGCGTCGAACGGCGCGCGCACCCGACCGTTGCTGTTCAGCCTGTGAATCAGGTCGTGCGTGATCCGGTCGCCCTCCTGCTCGCAGAGCCGGAGATCTTGAGCGAGGGTCGCCCGCTCCGGGTAGTCGGCCAGCATGTCGCGCAGCAGCAGCGCCGTTCGCTGAACGTTGCGTCCGGACTCCTCGAGGAGCGCGAGCAGCGGTTCGTCTATCGACCTACGCAGCAGCGCCATTGAACCTCAGCGTAGAGAGCCGCGCACTGCGTTGGCCTTGTTTCACGAGTTGTTCACCGCTACGTCACCGCATGTTAACCCGATCCTGCGCGCTGGGCGGGAGGCTGCCCAGGGAGATGGTCGCTCAAGCGCATCGGGACGAGCCGCGAACGATCCGCATCGACGATCTCGAGATCAGAACATCCGAGGGGCTCGTGCTCGCAGGCGGAGAAGCGCTCACGCTTTCGATGCGCGAGTTCCAGCTGCTCGTGGCGATGGTCGACCGCGCCGGCGGGATCGTGCGCCGTGACGAGCTGTGCCGCACCGTCTGGGGTCGGGAGCTTCGCCCCGGCGACCGCTCGGTCGACGTGTACGTGAGCAAGCTGCGCGCAAAGCTGGAGGCAGCCGCTCCGGGCCGCCGCTTCATCCACACCCACCCCGGCTTCGGCTACCGCTTCCAGGCACAGCTTTCACGAGAAATTGACACCGGCACCTCGCCGAGGCCCGAGACTGGCGACGATACGACGAGGCCGCCAGACGCGGACGGCGCGGCAACGGCGTAGCCTCCCCTCGGTCCCGTAGGCAAGCGAAGCGAGCCAAATGTCAGCGACGTCGCATACACACCCCGCCCGGCCGCACTTCCACGACGAGCTGCGCGAACTCGAGACGCGCACGCTGGAGGGCATCGACCTCGTCCTCGAGCAGCTCGACCGCTCGCTCGAAGCCGTCGCCCACCAGGACGTCGAGCTGGCATCGATGGTGATCGCCGACGATGACCGAGTCGACGGGCGTTATCTCGAGATTCACCAGGGTGTCCTGTCGCTGCTAGCGCGCCAGAGCCCCGTAGCCGGCGACCTGCGCGTCGTCGCGGCGCTGCTACACGTGATCCGCAACGTCGAGAGGATGGGCGACCAGTGCGTGAACATCTGCAAGCTGCTGCCGTTGGCCGGCAACGAGCCGCCAACACGGCCGGAAATCCTGGCCAAGCTTGCTCGGATGGGAGAGGTTGTGCGCTCCGAGGTCTCCCAGTCAAAGCGGGCATTCGCGGATCGCGACGTCGAGCTTGCGGAGGACTTGGTGCGGCAGGACAGCGAGGTCAACCAGATCCAGCGCGACATCTTTCAGCTCGCGGTCGCGGTCGGCGACGACATCGACACCAGGGAATGGGCGATGTGCATGACGATGGTCGCGCGAGCACTGGAGCGAGTCGGCGACAACGCCGTTGATATCGGCGAGCAAACGGCGTTCGTGGTAACGGGTCTGTTCCGCGAGTTCTCCGACTCCTCCCAGCTCCCGGCCGCCAAAGCCTGAGCGGCGGAATCCCGCTCCTAGCGACGTCTCACGTGTGAATATCCTGTGACCGCGGCTGGCGTACGCTTACACGCCGCGCCGCCGCGCCACTACAATCGAACGCAGATGACGGAAGACGCTTCCGCCGCCAGGGCGCTTCAGGGGGAGGGACTCCTCGTTGATCCGACGGCTGCACCGCTGCGGATCGCGATCCTCGACCGCGACTCCGGCTTCCTGCAGGTACTCGACAAGCGCCTCGAGCGCATTGGCTGGGAACGCCGCGTGCTCGCCTCCTCAGTCTCGCCGCAGACGATCGTGCCGATGCGCCTGAGCGCGGTGATCGTCGATCTCGCAGTGCTCGGACCGGCTTGCTGGGAGTGGCTCGAGCGTCTCTGTGGTGAGCTACCCGAGCTGCCAGTCGTGGTCTGCACCGGCTCCTCGACGGTCGCGCAGCGCGTCCGCGGGCTACGACTCGGTGCCGACGACTGGTTGACGAAGCCGTGTCACCCGGAAGAGCTGATCGCCCGCGTCGAGGCGGTCGTGCGCCGCCGCCGCCGGCTCGAGTCGCCCCAGGACAGCATGCCGATCCTCGCCGGCGAGGTCGAGATCCACCGTGACCAATACCAGGCGTTTGTGAACGGCGTCAGCATCGACCTGACGCGCCGCGAGTTCGAGCTGATCGAGCTGCTGGCCGGCTCGGGTGGACGCGTGCTTGAGCGCGAGTTTGTCTATCAGCGCCTATGGGGCTATTCGATGGTCCGCGGCGATCGCTCCGTCGATGTGTTCGTGCGGAAGCTGCGCCAGAAGCTCGAGCGGGTCTCGCCGGGCTGGCGCTACATCCACACGCATTTCGGGATCGGCTACCGCTTCGCTGCGGAGCCCATCGGTGGCCTTTCAACAGCCGGCGAGCTGGCGGCCCTCGGCGACCTGTCAACCCGCAGCGAGGAACTCGATCTCGCGCGGACGTAGGAGCAGCGCGAGCTCACCGCGCCGGCCCGCAAGACGGATCGCGGCGAGGCCTCCCTTCTTCATCGCGACGTGGCCTCCGGTGAACGCCGCTACGAGCCCAGACATGTCTGGCTCGTGCCCGACGAGCAGGAGCGCGCCACCGTCGCTTGTGGCCGCGACAAGCTCAGCGGCGTCATCGGCTCCAAAGTCGCCGCCGAGCGGCTCGTGCAGGATCGGCTCGAGTCGAAGCTCGACGGAGGCGATCCGCGCCGTATCGAGGGCGCGCACTCGCGGGCTCGCAAAAACGAGCTCGAAGGTGACCCCAAGCCGCGAGAGCGCGCGACCCGCCGCGCGCGCTTGATCCTCACCACGCTTGGTCAGGCGGCGATCGGAATCCGAACCCCTACCGGGGTCCTCAGCCTCACCATGGCGTAACAGCCAAAGTGTTTTCGCCATCAGCTGAGGCTATAGCCTGAGCGGGTGATCTGTGCGTGCATCAACATCGCTTCGCTGATCGCCGCCGGTTGGGAGGCGTGGCGATGACCGAGATCGAGCTACGGGCCGATCAGTCCTATCGCGCAGCCGGACAGGCGGTCGTCGCCGCGCGTGCTCGCGAGATGTTCGCCCGCGCCGAAGGGGTGCTCGACACTGACGACCCTGGGCGAGTGCACAAGATGCGCGTCGCAACCCGGCGCCTGCGGGCAGCGCTCGAGGTCTTCGGTGCCGGCCTTGCGCGCAAGCGGACCAGTGCGGCGCTCGCCGACGTGAAGAAGCTCGCCAGTGTGCTCGGGGAACGCCGCGACTGCGACGTGCAGATCGACCTGCTGAACTCGCTGCGCCGCGACGCCCGCAGCAGGGCAGAGCGAGCTGCAATCGACCAAGTCGTCAACGACCTGCGCGGCGATCAGGTCCAGGCCAACAAGCGCCTGCGGAAGGCGCTCGCACATGTCGAGGACGCGGACCTCGAGCGTCGACTGCGAAGGATTGCGCCGTGAAGGCACAAGACATCAGTGGACTCGACCCGCACATGGATCTCGCCCAGGCGGCGCGCCGAATCGTCGCGGTGCGCACCGGAGAGGTGTTCTCGCTCGCACCGAGCGCGCTCGCCGGCGCGGACGCCACGGCCCTCCACGCCCTACGGATCGCTGCAAAGCGGCTGCGCTACGTGCTCGAGCTGGTCGGCTTCTGCTTGGGCGACGTCGCCGGGGAGGCCGAGACACGCATGCGCGAGCTACAGACGCTGATCGGCGACGTCCACGACTGCGACGTCCTGCTGGCACGGCTCGGGCAGCACGAGCAGGCGCAAAGCAAGGGCATACGCCGGCTGGCAGCGCGGCTGAGCAGGCGCCGCCGCACACTGTTCGAGCAGGTCGGGGTTTTGTGGTGGACGATCGAGACGAGCGCTCTTCGCGAACGAATTCTTGCCGCAACGGACTGTTCACCGAACGGCACCGCCGTCGGCGCATAATGAGTGCTCGAATGAGCAGCACTGACGCGATCGCGCGCACGGACGGCGGTGATGAGCTCGGAGAGTTGACGCGCTTTGCCGATCCGGCGCTGTACATCAACCGTGAGCTCTCCTGGCTT
>DATAJI010000150.1:0-4369 GCA_036262195.1 Solirubrobacteraceae bacterium | reverse complement strand
CGATCCAGGACGTCTTCGAGGGAATCGGCGCCAACGCCCGCGGCCGCATGAGCGACGCCGACCTCGCCGAGCTCGAGTCGGTCGCCTCGCCCGGCGCCGGCGCCTGCGGCGGCCAGTTCACCGCCAACACGATGGCGATGGCGTTCGAGATGCTCGGTATCGCGCCGGTCCGCGACTCGCTGATGCCGGCGCAGGAGCCGACGAAGGCGGCGGCAGCGCGCGCCAGCGGCCGGCTCGTCGTCGACGTGCTGCGCAAGGGTCTGCGGCCAAGCGCGATCATCACGCGGGACGGGCTCGAGAACGCGATCGCCGCGGTCGCCGCCAGCGGCGGATCGACCAACGGCGTGCTGCATCTCCTGGCGCTCGCGCGCGAGGCCGGGGTCGAGCTCGAGATCGACGACTTCCATGAGATCAGTGAGCGTACGCCGCTGCTCTGCGATCTCAAGCCGGGCGGGCGGTTCGTCGCCACGGACCTCTACGCGGCGGGCGGCGTGGCGGTCCTCGCGAAGCGGCTGCTGGAGGCGGGCTTGTTGCACGGCAACGCGCCGACGGTCACGGGACAGACGATCGGGGAGATCGCGCAAGCAGCGCAGGAGACGCCGGGGCAGGAGGTGATCCGTCCGCTTGCCAAGCCGCTCGCGCCGACCGGCGGGCTGGCGATCCTGCACGGCAACCTGGCGCCGGAGGGCTGTGTGGTCAAGGTCGCGGGGCACTCCCGTCGCCAGCACACCGGGCCGGCACGCGTGTTCGAGGGCGAGGAGGCGGCGATGGCGGCTGTAACCGGCGGGCAGATCAACGCCGGCGACGTCGTCGTGATCCGCAACGAGGGTCCCGCCGGCGGGCCGGGGATGCGCGAGATGCTCTCGGTCACGGCCGCGATCAACGGGGCGGGACTCGGGGACGAGGTCGCACTGCTCACCGACGGGCGCTTCTCTGGCGCCACGCACGGACTGATGGCGGGGCACGTCGCGCCGGAGGCAGCCCGCGGCGGGCCGATTGGCGCTGTCGCCGACGGCGATGAGATCACCTTCGACGTCGACCAGCGCCGGCTTGACGTGGCGCTCAGCGACGCCGAGATCGCCGAGCGCGTGGCCGCTTATCAGCCGCCGGAGAGCCCCGACCTCACAGGCGTGTTGCGCAAGTACGCACGCGTCGTGTCGAGCGCGGCGCAGGGCGCGATAACGATCTGATCGTGGGCGGCAGGTCGTCGGGCTGGCGGCGCGAAGAAAGCAGCAGCGATGCCCGAAACCGCCACTACCGCGCCTGCGAGGACGCTCAGCGGGCACTGGACGCGCGTGCTCGGCGAGCTCGATGACGACTTGCGGCGAAGGGCAGCCGCCGAGAAGACGCGCCGCGCCTACGGAAGCGATGTCGAGCAGTTCGCGCTCTGGTGCTCGGCGCGCGGGCTCGAGCCGACGGAGGTAGCGGTGCGCGATTTGCGCCGCTTCGCCGCATCGCTCTCGGAAGCCGGGATCAAGGCGACCTCACTGGCGCGGAAGATCGCCTCGCTGCGCGCGCTCTACCGCGTGCTGCGCGACCACGGCGAGGTGGCGCAGAACCCGGCCGAGCTGATGACGCTGCCAAAACGGGCGCGGACGCTGCCCCATGTCCTGCGTCCGGACGAGCTGACAGCGCTGCTCGACAGGATCCCCGCAACGACCCCGCTAGAGCTGCGCGACCGTGCGATGTTCGAGCTGGCCTATGCCTCGGGCCTGCGCGCCGAGGAACTGGTCGACGCCACGGTTGCGGCGATTGACTTCGATGGCGAGCAGGTGCGGATTGAGGGGAAGGGGTCGAAGACGCGCTTCGTGCCGGTCGGTGAGCCGGCGCTGGCCGCGATCGCCCGCTATCTCGAGCGCGGGCGTCCGGCTCTGGCGCACGACGATGAGCCGATGCTGTTCCTCTCGAAGTCGGGCCGCCAGCTGTGTACCTCGGACGTGCGCCGGCGGCTACGCGCCTGGTCGGGGCGGGCCGGCCTCGGCGGCACGGTGCATCCGCACGCTCTGCGCCATTCGTTTGCGACGCACTTGCTCGACGGCGGCAGCGACCTGCGGGCGATTCAGGAGATGCTCGGGCATTCGAGCATCTCGACGACCCAGGTCTACACTCGGGTAGAGTCGGTTCGCTTGAAGCGCGCTTACGCCAGCAGCCATCCGCGGGCCTGAGGCTGCCTCGTGGTGCAGTCGAACGTAAAAGCCGTGGAGCTTCGCGACCTGTGGCGGCGCTACAAAGCGTCGGGCGATCAGCGCGCGCGCGAGCGGCTCGTCGTCGCCTATTCGCCGCTCGTCAAGTACGTCGCCGGGCGAATGGCGACCGGTCTGCCGGCGCACATCGACGAAGCTGACCTGATCTCCTACGGGCTTGGCGGTCTGATCGCCGCGATCGAGCGATTCGACATGAGTCGCGAGATCCGTTTCGAGACCTACGCGATCACGCGGATCAAGGGGGCGATCCTCGACGAGTTGCGCGCGCTCGACTGGGTGCCGCGGTCGGTGCGGGCGCGCGCCCGGCAGATCGAACGCGCGCACGTCAAGCTCGAGGCGCAGCTCCAGCGATCGCCGACCGAAGAGGAGCTGGCAGCCGAGATCGACTTGCCGCTGGAGGAGTTCCGCGACGCGCTGCTGCAGATCGCGAACTCGTCGGTAAGCGCGCTCGACGAGCTGTGGACCTCGTCGGACTCGGGCGGGGACAGCATCTCGCTGCTCGACACGCTGAAGGACCCGGCCGCGGTCGATCCTGAGCGGGTCGTCGACCAGAACGAGCTGCGCGACAGGATCGCCGAGGCGGTGGACCGTCTGCCTGAGCGAGAGAAGCTCGTGATCGCGCTCTACTACTACGAGAACCTCACGCTGCGCGAGATCGGCGAGGTGCTGCGCGTGACCGAGTCGCGCGTATCGCAGCTGCATACGAAGGCAGTGCTGGGCCTGCGCGCTTCGCTCTCGCAGATTCGCTGAGCGACCCTGGCCCGCTGGTGCGGTTTCGCGCTATCTTGCGATCTCCCCCAGGGAGAGGAGATACGGCATGCGCCACCAGGCGGAGGCAATTCGCAACGTCGCGCTCGTTGGGCACCGCGGCTCTGGCAAGACGTCGCTGAACGAGGCGCTGCTGTTCGAGGCCGGCGCGCTGACGCGGCTCGGGAGCGTGGTGGACGGCACGACCGCGTCCGATACCGACGCCGACGAGCAGTCGCGGCAACTCTCGATTTCGGCGGCGCTGGCGTCGTTCGAGTGGTCCGACCGCAAGATCAACCTGATCGATACTCCCGGCGACCCTAGCTTCATCGCCGATGCGCTCTGCGCGCTGCGTGTCTGCGAGGCGGCGGTCTTCGTCGTCAATGCGGTGATGGGGAGCGAGGTCACCACGACGAGGCTGTGGAAGGCGGCGGCTGAACGTGACATCGCGCGGATGCTGTTCGTCAACATGCTCGACCGGGAGCGCGCCGATTTCTTCCGCACGCTCGAATCGCTCAAGGCCGCATTCGGGCCGCACGTCGTCGCGACCGAGATCCCGATCGGCGGCGAGCACGAGATATCCGGCGTCGTCGACCTCGTCGACATGCGCGCCTACAGCTACGAAGAGTCGGGACGCGGCAACGCTGTCGAGGTCGATATCCCCGACGCGGCGCGTGGCCGCGCCGAGGAGTACCGCGAGAAGCTGATGGACGAGGTCGCCGAGGTCTCCGATGAGCTGATGGAGCGCTACCTAGAGGGCTCCGAGATCTCGCACGCGGAGATCGTCGACGCCCTGCGCCGGGGCACGAACCACGGCTCGATCTTCCCCGTGGTCTGCGGCGTCGCAACGCGCAACCTCGGCACGAACCGGCTGCTAGACGCGATCGTCGAGGACCTGCCCTCGCCGGTCGAGCACGGCGCTCTGGAGCTGCCCGAGGTAACGCTAGAGCCCGACGAGACACGCGAGCTGTTCGCTTACGTCTTCAAGACGCGAGCCGATCCCTACGCGGGGCGGATCAACCTTTTCCGCGTGTATCAAGGCGTGATGCGCCACGACACGCAGCTCCTGAATACGCGGACACACCAGAAGGAGCGGGTTGGTCAGCTCGTCGTCTTCTCTGGCAAGGGCACGACTCAGGTCGAGGAGCTCGGCGCCGGCGACATCGGCGCCGTCGCAAAGCTCAAGGAGACGCGGGCCGGCGACTGGCTGGCGGCGCGCGACGAGCCGATCCGGATGCCAGCCGACCAGCTCCCCGCGCCGGTGATGGCATTCGCGGTCGAGCCGGCGACGAAGGGCGACGAGGACAAGGTCTTCACGGCGCTGCGCCGCCTGCAGGAGGAGGACCCGACGATCGACCTGCACCGCGACCCGCAGACCGGCGAGCAGATCGTCGCCGGGCTGTCGCAGATCCACGTCG
>DATAJI010000149.1:0-3110 GCA_036262195.1 Solirubrobacteraceae bacterium | reverse complement strand
CCCCGCGCGCGGTCTACCTCGCAACCACGCGCGCGCACCTCGGCCTGGTTTTCGCCGACGTGCCTGCCGCCGGCGCTGAGCACGAAGACGTGGTCGAACTCCTGCCCTACGACATCGCTGGCGCCGGCGACGAGCACCGCTGCGGGGTGGACGCCCGCGATCATCTGCTGCTCGCCGATCCCGGACTCGGCGACGGCGGCAGCGTAGGCCGCAAATTCGCGTGGCGTCGCGCCGGGCACGGCACGGGCGTGGCGCGCGGCGAGCTCGCTCAGCTGGGCCAGGTTTATCAGGCGCTCGGCGACGTCCTGTCGAGCGCTGAACAGCTGGTGGCGGCGCAGCCCGAGCCGCTCGATCAGCCGGTGCACGAAGAGGTCCGCGCGCTCCTCGTCGAGCGCGGCCGCCGACGCGCGCTGGATCTGGAGGAAGTTGGCGACGCGCTCGCGGGCCTCGGGCGGGAGCTGTGACGATTCGAGCGCTGCCCCGAGGCCGGCGACGACGTCGAGCTTGCGCCTGCGCGCGAGCTGCACGCAGCGGGCGATGTCGACCGCGTGCAGCTCGATCGGCGGTCTGGCTAGCGCCCGCACGACGGCGGCCGCGTCGCGCGGGTCGACGAGCAGGCGCAGCCAGGCGAGCACGTCGCGAACCTCGGTCCGCTCGAAGAACGCGCCGGGTCCGAGAACGCGATGTTCGACGCCGCGCTCGTCGAGCGCCTCGATCACCGCCGTGGCGTCAGCCGCGACCGAGCGCAGGAGCACCGCGCAGCGCTCCGGGGCGACGCCGTCTCCCAGCAGCCGCTCGAGCTCGGCGGCCACGTGCTGGGCCTGCGCGCGTACGCTCCGACAGCGCCAGAACTGGACGCCCGCGTCGGCTTCGCCGCTGCGAGCGCTCGCCGGCCCGTGGACAGCGGCTTCTTCTGCCACCGCGAGCGCCGCGGTCATGACGCGCGCGGGGCAGCGGATGCTTTCGCTGAGGCGGACGATCGTCGCGTTTGGCTGGTCGGTTGCGAGGCGCTCGACGGCTGCGTCGCCGCCGCGCAGACGCGCTTCGATGTCGTCCCCGGCGACGGTCAGGGAGATGCCGCCGGCGGTGAGCGCCCTGACCAGCTCGCGCTCACCCACCGCTCGCGTCTGCCAGTCGTCGACGAGCAGTTGCTCGTGGCGGCGTGCCAGCTCGTGCGAGAGCAAAGGCTCGCGCTCGAGCATCCGCACGCAGGCGATCAGCTGGTCGCCCGCGTCGAGCGCGCCACGATCGCGGAGCAGCTGGTCGTGGGCCAGGTAGACGGCGGCGAACTCGCGGTCGCGCTGACCTCCATCGGCCGCTGTGCGGCTGAAGCGCTCGGCGTCGATGAGCTGTGCTTTCAGCTGGTCGATCCGCCGGATGAAGGCCGCAAACAGCGTCATCGGGCGTCCGCGGAAGTCGTGGTGGCGCAGCTCGAGCTGGGCGGCGCTGTCGAGCAGCAGGGCCAGCCGTTCCCCCGCCGTGAGGACTGGCGGCGGCTCGTCGATCCCGGCTGCGGCGGCGTGCTCGGCGAGCAGGCGGGCGCAGAGCCCGGCCATGCTGTAAACCGAGAGCGCCTCGTGCGGTCGATCGATCAGCGCCTCGATTCGCAGCACCGCCGCCTCGGCGGCGCGCTCGTCGCGGACGATCAGGAGTGGCCGGTGAGCTTCGAGACCGCCGTCCACGAGCCAGTGCAAACGCCGGGCCAGGACCTCCGTCTTGCCCGCCCCGGGGACGCCGTCGATCAGCAGCGCTGTCGAGCGCTGGCTGACCGCCTGTTGCTGCGCGTCGGTCAGCCCGTCGAGCGGATTCGCCACGCACCTAGGATATGACCGCATGGTGGCCGCGCACGCTCCGGACTGGCTCGCCGCGTGCCGGCGGATCGTCAGCGAGATCGACGCGATGCTCGAAGCCCACCCGACGACCCGCGAGCGCGCGGTCGAGCTGACTCGCGGCGCCGGCGGTGATCAAACGCTCGTGATCGACGACGCCGCCGAGCGACTGATCTTCGATGAGCTCGAGCGGATCCACGCGTCGGGTAGCGATTTCACCGTGGTCTCCGAGGAACGCGGCGAGGTTGCCTACGGCGCCGGCGAGCTGCGCGTGGTCGTCGATCCGATCGACGGCTCGATGAACGCCAAGCGCGGGCTCTGGCCCTACGCCGTCTCGATCGCCGTCGCCGACGGTCCAACGATGGCCGACGTCAGCTTCGCCTTCGTCCACGACTTCGGCCTCGGCGAGGAGTGGAGCGCTGAGAGAGGCGCCGGGGCGCGACTCAACGGGCGCCTTTTGAGCTTCTCGGCGAGCGGCGAGCGACGAACCGCGCAGGGGCTGCTCGAGCTGGTCGCGATCGAGTCGGCGCGACCGGAGTGGATCAGTGCCGGCCTGCCGGGTCTGAGCCCGCTGGCGCACAGGCTCCGCGCGTTTGGCTCGATCGCCTTCTCGCTCTGCCAGCTCGCCGCCTGCCGCGTTGACGGGATGGTCACGCTGTGGAGCTCCCGTTCGGTCGATGCGGCCGCAGCACAGCTGATCGTGCGCGAGAGCGGCGGCCATGTCGCGTTCACGGCCAGTGCTGACCCGCTTGGGTTGGCGCTCGACCTCGCGGCGCGCTCGCCGATCGTCGCGGCGCGGACACCGGTCGCGCTCGCGCAGCTCACCGGCTTCCAAGCCGAGCCGGACGGGCTGCGATCATCAGGACCATGATCGACTGGAAGCTCGTCAGGCGGATCGCCGGCTCGTTGTCGGGCGAAGCACCCGGGGTCACGTTTCCCGCAACGGGCCTCGCGCCGCTGGCGCGCGACGCGGAGGAGCGAATAGTCGCCTACACCGGACTCGAGCCGCGCGGAGCGCTGCCCCAGCCCGAGCTCGTCTCGCGCCGCGGCTGGATCGACGCCAACATCGAGACGATGCGGCCTGTCTTCAACGAGCTCGCGGAGCGCCTGCCGGAGCGCGGATTGGCCGCCGGCCCGCTCGGGCCACTGGCGAGCCACGCCAGCAGCGTCGTTCTCTCGGCGCAGGTCGGAGCAATGACCGGCTACCTCGCCCAGCGCGTGCTCGGGCAGTACGACATCCCGTTGCTCAATTCCGCTGGCACGCCCCGGCTGCTGCTCGTC
>DATAJI010000148.1:0-3864 GCA_036262195.1 Solirubrobacteraceae bacterium | reverse complement strand
GCGTGCCGAGCGCGATGCCGATCACGATCAACCCCCAGTTTCCTTCACCCTGCTTGAGCAGCGTCGCGACGATCGCGATCGCCATACCGACGGCAGCGATCCGGTTTCCGCGCACCGCGGTGCGCGGGCCGGTCAGCCCCGATAGGCCGTAGATAAAGAGCGCGAACGCGACGATATAGAGGACGTCGAGGAAGTTCGCGTTGTGGATGAAGCTCGTTGATTTCGCTGTCGCGAAACTCAACGAGGAGGGCCCGGCGTAGCGCGTGATGGCCGCACAGACCTTGGCCGGCGAGACGAAATGCAGCGCGGGACCATTGAAGACTCCATGGCGGGCGAGCAGCAGCGCGAGGTGCCTGAACTCGGCGGGGTGATGGCGAAGCCCGAGCAGGAGCACGTGGCATCGCGCCGGCAACCCGCCCACGACGCTCACTCCTCACCGTCCTTCGGCGGCTTCTCGGGCTTGCGCTTGAACATCTCGAGCATGCGGTCGGTGACGAGGAAGCCGCCGACGATGTTGATCGTGCCGAAGGCGATCGCGATGACGAGGATCACCTTGTTGAAGGTCGAGTTGCCCGACAGGCCGATCACCAGCAGCCCGCCGAGCAGGACGATCCCGTGGATCGCGTTGGTTCCGCTCATCAACGGCGTGTGCAGCGTGTTCGGCACCTTCGAGATCACGGCGAAGCCGACGAAGCCGGCGAGGACGAGGATCGTCAGGTTGGTCAGGAGCATCAGCGTGAGCTCTCCACGAGCGCTTTCGCACCCGCGTTGACGATCTCGCCGTCGCGCGTGATGCAGGCACCGGCGATGATCTCGTCCTCGAAGTCGAGCTTCAGCGCGCCCTCGTCGTCGAGCATCAGCTCGATCAGCGCCTGGATGTTGCGTGCATAGAGCTGCGAGGCGTGCTCGGGCATCGCAGCCGGCAGGTTGAGCGGCGAGACGATCGTCACGTCGTGCTCGACGGTCGTCTTGCCGGGTGTCGTCAGCTCGCAGTTGCCGCCGGTCTCGCCCGCGAGGTCGATGATCACCGACCCCGGCTTCATCCCCTCGACGGCTTCGGCGGTGACCAGTTTCGGCGCCGGGCGGCCCGGAACGAGCGCGGTCGTGATGACGACATCGAAGCCTTTGATCGCGTCGGTCAAGGCCTGCTGCTGCGCCGCCTTCTCCTCGCCGGTCAGCTCGCGTGCGTAGCCGCCCTCCCCTGCGGCCTCGATTCCGAGATCGAGCCACATCGCGCCGAGCGAGCGCACCTGCTCGGCGACCTCCGGTCGCACGTCGTAGCCGGTGGTCTGTGCCCCGAGCCGTCGCGCCGTGGCGAGCGCCTGGAGGCCGGCGACGCCGGCGCCGAGGACGAGCACCTTCGCCGGCGGGATCGTGCCGGCCGCGGTCATCAGCATCGGGTAGAAGCGCCCGAGGTGCTCGGCTCCGAGCAGCGCGGCGCGGTAGCCCGCGACGTTGCTCTGCGAGGACAGCGCGTCCATCGCCTGGGCGCGGGAGATCCGCGGGATCGCCTCCATCGCGAACGCCGTGACCTTTGCCTTTGCGAGCTCGCGCGTCGATTCGGCGTTCGACAGCGGCGCGAGAAACGCGATCAGCACGCCGCCCGCCTTGAGCTGCGCGGTCTCCTGCTTGCTTGGCGGCGCGACCTTGGCGACGAGCGGCGCTGCCCAGACCTCCGCCGCACCCCCGATACGCGCGCCCGCCTGCTCGTAGAGCGCGTCGGGGATCATCGCGCCGGCGCCAGCGCCAGCCTCGACGAGCACCTCGACGCCACGTCCGCCGAGACGGCGCACCACCTCAGGGACGAGCGCGACTCGGCGCTCCCCCTCGGCCGTCTCCCTGGGAACGCCGACGAGCATCGGGGAACCTTAGTGGCTCGCGGATCCGCGGTCCGCTCAGGCGCCGGCTAGGCAGGCAACGCCAAATACGCCAAACCAGGCGATCGCGGCGAGGTAGAACGCGCGCTCGATCGCGCCGAAGCGCTCGCGCAGCGCTGGTGCGCCGCGCGCCAGCGCCATCGCGAGCAGGCACGCGAGCATCGCCCAACCGAGCGCGCTCGAGACGGGCGCGAGCGAGTGCCAGCGCATGCCACGCGAGAGCGTGCTGCCGAGGCGGAGCGCGGCGATCGTCGCCGCCGCGAAGGCGACGATCGCGAGCATTCCGTGCCTGGCGCCCGTCGTCGTGTGCGGCGTTCCCGGCGCGTCCATCGGAAACCAGGTGATCAGCGCCCGGGCGATCGCGAAGACGATCAGCAGCACGACGACGAGGCGCAGCTGCCCGTCTCCCTGCAACGCGCGATGCAAGCCGAACGCCAGGGCCAGGGCGGCAAGCGCGAACGCGATCGTCGCCACGCGGTAGCCGGCGCGAAACGACGTGATCCCGTACTGGCTCACGGCATTGCGCACCGGCGAGAGACCGGTCGGCGCGAGGTGTAGGTAGCCGAGGCTCGCGATGACGGCGGCGAGCGCCACGAGCGCGATCACTCCAGCGATTGTCGTCATGATCGGCAACCTAATGGCTCGCAGCGGACCGCGCTCGTCGGCGCCTTTGGCACGAATTTATGCGGCGGGTTGAGGATTCGCACGGCTGACGGCTTGACGAGCAAAGGATCGAGGCGATGGCACGGATCGGGCTTCCCAAAACCAGGCGCGGCATCCTCGCGGCGATCGGCACCGCGGCTGTCGCGGTCGCGATCGGCGGCTTCGCGTTCATCTACTTCGTGCTGTTCCCGACCTCCTCGCCGCCGGCATTCTCACTCGGCTCCAAGCATCACGCGGTAGCTGTCGGCTCGGGCAGCGGTCTCGTTGGGCGCTGGACGATCGCGCCGGGATCACGCGCCGGCTACCGCGTGCGTGAGAAGCTCGCCTTCCTGCCTGCGCTCGACGACGCGGTCGGGCGCACGTCGCAGATCAGCGGTGGCGCGACGTTTGCCAAATCCGCCGCCAGCCTCACCGTGACAGCGGCCTCGTTCGTGATCAACGTCTACTCGCTGAAGAGCAACGAGGCGATGCGCGACGAGCACATCCACACGATCGGTATCCAGAGCGCGACCTACCCGAAAGCGTCGTTCCGGCTCACGCGCGATCTGACGCTGCCGAGGTCAGCGCTGAGCGGGAAGGTCGTCGCCGCCAAGGTGACCGGCGACGTCAACATCCACGGCACGACACGGCTGCTGAGCATCCCGGTTGAGCTTCGCCTCGCGCCGACCGAGATCAACGCCGTCGGATCGCTCACGTTCCCGTGGAGCTTGTTCAACATGACCGCGCCAAGCGTCGGCGGCTTCGTCAGCGTGGAGAGCCACGCGACAATGGAGTTCGACCTCAACCTCGAGCGCTCCTAGAGCGCGAGCCTCGCCTCCAGGACCGGATCGCCACGAACCTAAAGCGCCAGCCGGAGCGCCGAGCCGGCTCAGCTGACCGGCAGCGGGCGGCCGGACAGCGCGGCGAGCGCTTGCGCGGTGACCCAGACCGGTGTCTGGGACTGCCCGGCCGCGTAGTTGACCGCGCCGGAGCTGGCGGTGAGACGCTCGAGGTAGCCATCGCCTGAAGGCGCCGCACCGGCGGCAATCAGCGCCTGGACCGCCCAGGCGCTCGACTGGGCGTTCGAGCTGCCGCCAGGCTCCTCAGGGAAGCCGCCGTCGCGGTTGCGCGTACGCTCGATGTAGGCGACCGCGCGCACGAGGGCACGCTTCGACGCGCCCGCGGCGGCGAGCGCCTCGACCGCGGCGGCGGTGTCGTCGACGTCGCTGGCGCTGCCGCGCTGCGCGAAGCCGAACCCGCCGTCCGTGTTCTGCTGGCGCGCGAGCCAGGTGCCAGCCGCGGCGACCCGACCCGCTCCGCCGGCGCGCAGCGCCAGGATCGCGAA
>DATAJI010000147.1:0-5516 GCA_036262195.1 Solirubrobacteraceae bacterium | reverse complement strand
AGCCAGCGGCCAGGCTGAAGCTGGCTCGGAACGTCCGCGCCGAGCGAGCTGGCGATCGCCAGCAGCTCGGCGTCGCTGCCGCGGCCGGCGCGTCGCGCGAGCAGCCGCAGCGCGGCTGCTGCGTCAGCCGACCCTCCGCCGAGTCCGGCAGCGATCGGGATCCGCTTCTCGATCTCGAGCCGCTGCGGCGGCCCGTCCCAGCCGGTGGCCTCGCGGAAGGCGGCGATCGCACGCTCCGCGAGGTTCGGTCCTTCGAGGCCTGGGCAGTAGACCTGATCGTCTCCCCCATCGCCGTCCGTGAGCTCCAGCTGGTCGGCGAGATCGATCGACTGGATCACGCTGACGAGCTCGTGGTACCCGTCGGGGCGCAGCTGACCGACGTAGAGGCAGAGGTTGATCTTCGCCGGCGCGAGCCCTCTCACAGCAGCTCCCACACCGAGCGAAGCTCGACCGGGCTGAGCGACTCCGCCCGCAGCCCAGGCGGCTTGCCGATCGTCGCCAGAGCGCCACGAACACGATCGGGATCGATGGCCCCGCTCTGCGCGACCGAGCTGGCAAGCGTCTTGCGCCGGTGAGCAAACGCTGCGCGCACGAAAGCGCGCAGCTCTGGCGGCGGCGCCGGGCCGTGCCGAACGAGGCGCACGAGCACGGAATCAACGCGCGGCACCGGGTAGAAGACGCTACGCGGAACGCCGCGGACGACCTTCACTTCGCAGGCGAGCTGGGCGAGCGCACTCGGTATTCCATACTGGGCCCGATCTGCCGGGGTGGCCGCCAGTCGTTCCCCGACCTCCCGCTGGACCATCGCTAGCCATAGCGACGCCGTGTCGATCTCCTCGATCGTGCGCAGGATCACGTTTGCCGCAATTCCATACGGCAGGTTCGCGACGATCTTCGACGGCGGCGGGTCGAGACCCGCCAGGTCAAGTTGCATCGCATCGGTCAGGTGAAGCGTGCTGTTGGCCGTAAACGGCCCGAGGGCATCACGAAGCGCCGGCTCGAGCCCGCGGTCCAGCTCGACCACGTGAAGGTGGCCGACCCGCGCCGCGAGGTACTCGGATAGGACCCCGAGGCCGCCACCGATCTCGAGTACCACGTCGGTGGCCGCCAGCTCCGCGGCACGACCGATCACCCCGAGGATGTTCGAGTCGATCAGAAAGTTCTGGCCGAGGGCACGGCGCGGTCGAACCTCGAACTGCGCCATGCGTCGCAACGTCGGTTGGTGAGCTTTGCTCACCAACCGAATACTGACTCGCCGTTCGCCTCGACGATGGCTTCCAGCTCGGCGTAGCTGATGCCGCGCCGCCGGGCAATGAACGAGGCCGTCTCGTGGACGAACGCCGGCTCGTTCGGCCGGCCGCGGCGGGACTGCGGCGCGAGGTAGGGCGCATCGGTCTCGACGAGCAAGCGTTCCAACGGGACTCCCGCGGCTGCCGCGGCGAGTTCCGAATTCTTCGGGTAGGTGACGTTGCCGGCGAACGAGATGCGCCAGCCTTCGGCGAGGCATTCGTCGAGACGCTCGGGCATCGAGAAGCAGTGCATGATCACGCTCAGGCCTCCGGCGAGATCGCGCAGCAGCGCGATCGTGTCATCGCCGGCTTCGCGGGTGTGGATCACAAGCGGCTTGTTGAGCGCTCGCGCCAGACCGATCTGGAACTCAAAGGCGCGTCGCTGAGCATCGCGGGGCGAGTGGTCGCGATAGTAGTCGAGGCCGGTCTCGCCGATCGCGACGCAGCGCGGATGCGAAGCGTCGTCGCGCAGCTGCGCCTCGTCGAGCAGTTCCGCGTTGTTCGGGTGGCAGCCGATCGCGGCGTATACAGACGGATAAGCCTCGGCGGCGGACAGCGCGGCGGAGCAGCTCGCGGGGTCCGTACCGACGGTGACGAGGCGCACAACGCCAGCGGACTCCGCGGACGCGAGAAGCTCCACGAGCGGCTTCTTGCAGGACGCGAGGTGCGTGTGAGAGTCGATCACGCGCTACTTCGGGAACAGCGCCGCCAGCTCACCGACCGGTCCGCCCCACCCCTCAGCCGCGTACTCGCGCTGATCAAGCTCAGGGCGGCCGAGCGCCTCGAGGAGCGCCGCGGTCTTCGCCGGCATGTACGGGTTTAGCGCCACAGTTACGACGCGGAGGCCTTCGGCGAGCGAGGCGAGAACCGTCGCGAGCTCTGCCTCGCGACCCGGCTCGCGGGACAGCTGCCAGGGGGCGTGCTCCTCGACATAGCGGTTGAGGCGGCGCACCTGCTGCCAGATGTCATCGAGCGCGGCCGACAGCTCGGCGCGATCCAGCAACGCATCGACGCGCGCCGACAGGCCGCCGAGATCGTCGCGCAGAGACTCGTCAAGCGCGACCGCCGCGACACGGCCGTCGCAGTAGCGCCCAAGCATGTTGAGCGTGCGGCTGGCTAGGTTCCCGTACTCGTTGGCGAGCTCGGTCTCGTAGCGCGTGCGCAAGCCGTCAAGCGACACAGGCCCGTCCTGGCCGGCCGTGACCTCGCGGAGCAGGTAATGGCGCAGCACATCAGCGCCAAACTCGTCGATCACGGCGAACGGGTCGAGGACGTTTCCCAGCGACTTGGACATCTTCTCGCCGTCGGGTCCCAGCAGGAAGCCGTGGACGAATACGTGGCGCGGCACAGCGAGCCCGGCCGCCAGCAGCAGCGCCGGCCAATAGATCGCGTGGAACTTGAGAATGTCCTTGCCGATCACGTGGAACGTCGCAGGCCAGAAGCGATCGGTCAGGTCCTCACCCTCACGCGCGTAGCCGAGCGCGGTCACATAGTTGAGGAGGGCGTCGAACCAGACGTAGAACACGTGGCCCGGGTCCCACGGCACGTCGACGCCCCAGCTGAGGGTCTTGCGCGTCAGCGACACGTCGGTGAGCCCGCCGGCGAGGAAGTTCCGCGCCTCGTTATAGGCGTGGCGCGGCAGCACGAAGTCGCGGTGCTTCTCGAACAGAGCTTCGAGTGGCTGTTGGAATGACGACAGGCGGAAGAAGTAGTTCTCCTCGCTCTCACGACCGAGGGCGATGCCGTGGATCAGGCAGGTATTCCCGGGGCCGATCTCGGCGTCGGTCTTGAAGTCCGCGCAGCGGGGGCAGTACCAGCCCTCGTAGCTGCCGAGGTAGACATGGCCGGCGTCGTAGACGCGCTGGAGGATCTCCTGGACGCGCGTGTAGTGGCCGGCGTCGGTGGTGCGGATGAAAAAGTCGTTTGAGAGCTCGAGCGGCTCAGCCAGCGCACGGAAGCGCGCCGCGTTGCGATCGGCGAGCTCCTTTGGGGCGACCCCCACGGCGGCTGCCGCATCGGCCACCGGCTCGCCATGCTCGTCAGTGCCGGTCAGGAAGAAGACGTCCGCACCGCGGGCGCGCTGGTTGCGCGCCAGCACGTCGGCAGCGATCGCCTCGTAGGCATGGCCGAGGTGCGGTACTGCGTTGACATAGCTGATCGCTGTTGTGACGTAGAAGCCCATCCGGCCTCTCAGGCTAGCCGAGCCGCGCTCAGCGCCCGGTGTGCGCCGCGTACAGCCTGTTCGCCGCGACACCGGTCAGCTCGGCGATCACCTTCGCCGCGACCCGCGGCTTGGCGCCGGCGTCGATCAGCGTGTGAAGCGCCGTGATCGCGCGCTCTTCATCGCCCGGCTGCAGTCCCGCAGGCGCGGCCCCGACGACGAGAACCACCTCGCCACGCGGCGGCTCCGAGGCGTAATGCGACGCAAGCTCCTGTGCGCTTCCACGCCGCACCTCCTCGTGGATCTTCGTCAGCTCGCGGCAGACCGCGACGGGTCGAGTCGGGTCGGCGGCGGCCAGCAGCGCGAGCGTCCCCGGCAGGCGCTTGGGCGACTCGAACGCGACGAGGGTGTCGGCGGTCGTCAACAACAACCGTTCGAGCTCCGACTTCTTGCGCGGCAGGAAGCCGACGAAGCGCCAGCTCTGGGCAGGCAGGCCGGAAGCGACCAGCGCGGCGATCGCTGAACTCGGCCCGGGCAGCACCTCGACCGAGAGCCCGGCGGCGACGCAGGCCTGGACGAGGATGAAGCCGGGGTCCGAGACGAGCGGCATGCCGGCGTCCGAAACCAGCGCAACGATGGCGCCGGAGCGCATCCGCGGGACCAGCTCGGCGGCACGCTCACGCTCGTTGTGCTCGTGGTAGCTGACGAGCGTACCGGTGACTCCATAGCGCTCGAGCAGCGTTCGTGTTCGCCGTGTGTCCTCGCAGGCGACGATGTCGGCCTCGCGCAGCGCAGCAAGGACTCGCAGCGTGACGTCCTCCAGGTTGCCGATCGGTGTCGGGCAGACGACGAGGCGTCCGGCGCTCATACGGCCTCCGGCCGGCTTTTGCCGCCTCGTCGCTGTGCGGCGGTGCGCCGTGGCGGGCGGGCCGTCATGCTCGGACCTGCTCGCGAATCCGGTCGCGGGCGAATATCGCCGCGCCGAGCATCCCCGATTCGGCACCAAAGCGTGCCGCAAGGACCTGCGCGTGCCGGGCCGGCAGAGCAAGCGCACGCTCGGCCAACACGCGTCGCGCGGGAGCGAGGATCAACTCACCCGCGGCGATCACGCCGCCGCCGATGACGACAACATCGGGGTTGAAGATGTTGACGACGTTGACGACGCCGATCCCGAGCCAACCGCCTAGCTCGGCAAGCAGCGCGGCCGCGTCCGTGTCGCCTTCGAACGCGAGTTCCGTAACGAGCGGTCCGCTCACCTCACGGCCGGCCGCGAGCGCTCGGCCGAGCGCGCTGGCGGGACTCCGGCTTGCGAGCTCAAGCGCTGCGCTGGTCAGCGCCGTGCCAGACACGAGCGCCTCGAGGCAGCCGCGGCTCGGGCAGCCAGGCCCGCACTCAGGCCCATCCGCCCAGACGACCATGTGTCCGAACTCGCCCGCAGCCCCCTGCGAGCCCCGGTACAGCTCCCCGCCGATCACGATTGCGCCGGCGATGCCGGTGCCGAGTGTCAGCATCACCGCGTTGCGCTCACCGCGCGCCGCTCCGGCACGATGCTCCGCCAGCAGCGCGAGGTTGCCGTCGTTATCGATGAACACCGGTAGCCCGAGTCGCTCCGCCATCACATCAGCGAACGCGACCCCGTTGATCGGGAGGTGCACCGATGAGGCGGCGAGCCCGCGTTCCTGGTCGATCAGGCATGGGATGCCGAAGCCGACGCCCTCGACCTCTCCCCCGACCGCCTCGCGCACCTCGTCGACGAGCTCGTTCAGCATGTCGAGTAGGGAACCGAGGTCCGACGTCGGCACCTCACGACGCGCGCGATAGTGGACAACGAGGCTCGCGTCGACCGCTCCGGCGACCGCCTTGGTGCCGCCGAGATCGACCCCGATGACGCATTCAGCCGGCACCTCCGCCACTATAGACGGCGCTCTGATGGTCGAAGCTCCCGATCCCGGGCGCGGGAAGTACAAGCGCTACCGCAGTTCTCGCGGCTTGCGCGCGCGCCCTCGACAGGACCCCGAAGCCGGCCTTGCCGAGCTGCAAGACGCGACGGCGGCCCTCCCCCAGCC
>DATAJI010000146.1:0-4072 GCA_036262195.1 Solirubrobacteraceae bacterium | reverse complement strand
GAGGCGGTGGAGCTACAGCCCTACGCCGCCTCCGGCTGGCTGCAGGAGGCGCTGGTCGAGGAGCAGGCTGGCAATCTCGGCGCCGCGCTCAGGGACGCCGAGCAGGCGAAGGGCCGCGAGCCGGTGAGCTGGAGCAACTGGCTCGTCCTGTCGCGGCTCGAAGCGCGCACCGGGCACCCGACGGCGGCGCTCGCCGACTACGACCACGCCCGCCTGCTCGACCCGCACAACCAGCTTTTCAGCTGAGATACGCGCACGGCTAGGACGTCTAGGCTGCAGAGTGCGCGTTTGCGAACCCCGAGCCGATTGGCCTACCGAGCTGTGCTGGCCCCCGTGCTGGTGGCGGCCGCGCTGGCGGGTGGCTCGGCTGCGCAGGGTGCCCCGGCGGCTGGATCTGGGATCGAGGTCTCTGGTAACCATCTGACGACGCTCTCGGGGACGACGGTCCGCCTGCTTGGCGTCGATCGCTCCAGTGGCGAGTACATGTGCGTCAACCATGGCGCGACGACCGTCTGGTCCGGGCCGACGAATGCCGCGTCGATCGCGGCGATGACCTCGTGGCATGTGAACGCCGTGCGACTGCCGCTCAACGAGGACTGCTGGCTTGGGATCAACGGCGTCAACCCGCGCCTCGGCGGTGCGCAGTACCGCCTCAGGGTCAAACGCTACGTCGATGCGCTCAACGCAGCCGGCCTCTACGTGATCCTCGACCTGCACTGGGCGGCGCCGGGGAAGATCCTCGCGACCGAGCAGTGGCCGATGGCGGACGCGACTCACGCACCGGCCTTCTGGCGCTCGGTCGGGCGCGCGTTCCGCGGCGACCGCGCCGTGCTCTTCGACCTCTTCAACGAGCCGTTCATCAGCTCGTGGCCATGCTGGGAGGACGGCTGCTCAACGGAGTTCACCGACAGCGCCCACCAGAACATCACCTACCGCACCGCCGGGATGCAGCAGCTCGTCAACGCGGTGCGCTCGAGCGGCGCGCGCAACCCGCTGATGCTCGGCGGCCTCGGCTATGCGGGCGATGAGAGCCAGTGGACCAAGTACGAGCCCAACGACCCCGACCACCAGCTGATCGTCTCCTACCACACCTACAACTTCGCGGGCTGCACAGACGCCGCGTGCTGGCAGCAGACGATCGGAGCGATCGCCACGACGACGCCGGTCGTGACCGGCGAATTCGGCGAAAACGACTGCGGCGACAGCTACTCGCTGGCCTACATGAACTGGGCCGATGCCCACGGCGTCTCCTACCTCGCCTGGGCCTGGGATGCGACCGACAGCGGCTGGAGCTGCAGCGGCGGTCCGGCGCTGATCGTCAACTACGCCGGGACGCCGACGCCGTACGGCGTCGGGCTGCAGAGCCACCTGGCGGCGCTGGCCTCGGCGAACGCGGCGAGCGTCGGGGGACGACGAGCGAGAGTCCACTTCGTGAAGTGACGCGGCGGCGAGACGCACGCCGCCCCAAAAACCCCCGAAACTGACGGCAGCCGGCGCGCGATGGCAAAAAGCTTTGGAGGATCCGCTTGAACTCCTACCCCGCGTGGCCGTTCCTCTCGGACACCAACCATCCGCTGGCCTCGGCGATCTGGGCGGTCTTGATCCATGGGGTGATCGGCGTGCTCGTGCTGGCGCCGCTGATCTGGCACTCGCGGCAGCGGATCGGCTATGGGCTGCTCGCGGCCGCCGGCGGATCGGCGCTCGACCTCGACCACGTCGTCGCCGCGGGGAGCATCAACCCGCATGCGCTCGAGACGCTGCGGGGCGGGCGACCGGAGACGCACTCGCTGGGGTTCGTGGTGTTGCTGGCGCTCGTGACGCTCGTCGTCTGGCCGTGGCTGTCGCGGCTGGCCGGCCGCGGGGACGGGCGTCGCACTCGCTGGATCGCTGCGTGGGCGGTGCTCGCCGTGAACTGCGCGCACCTGGTCTTCGACGGCGCCGGCGGCCACGAGCAGATCCTCTGGCCGGCGGCGCTCAACGGGACACCGTGGCTGCTCTGTCCAGTGGGAGTCGTGGTGCTGATGGGCGCGAGCTTTGCGATCGACCGCTGGTGGCGTGGCGGGGGCCGGGTGCTCGGAGGCGCGTCGAGGACGTAGGGCGCTGTGGTGTGGTTCTTGTGTCGCGCTGCGCGGGGGCCGATACTGCTGGGAGCGATGCACGAGGACGCTGAAAGCCCCGCACGGCACGGCCGGCGCGGCATGAAGTTGGGCCGGCGCGATCTCGTCAACCTCGTGCTGCTGCTGGCGATCGTCGCCGTGGTCACCTCGCGGCTCCTCGGCGGCGGCTCGTCGGGACCGCGGGCCCCGGGTGGCTCTGGCGCGACGCAGACCTCGGCCTATGCGGGCCTGACGGTCGGGAACCCCAAGCAGGCGCCGGCGCTTTCCTTGCGCAACTACCTCGGCGGAACGGTCAACATCGCGAGCTACCGCGGCAAGGCGGTGCTCGTGACGTTCCTCTACACGCACTGCCCCGACCTCTGCCCGCTGATCACCTCGAAGCTCCACACCGCGGTTGGCGAGATGTCGGCGGCCGAGCGGGCGCAGGTGCAGATCATCGCCGTCTCGGTCGACCCGCGGGGCGATACGCCCGCTACGGTCGCTCAATTCCTGGCGGTCCATGGCATGACCGGCAAGATGAAGTACCTGATCGGCTCCGCGGACGCGCTCGGGGCGGTCTGGGAGAAGTGGGGCATCGGCTCGCGACGCGAGAGCGCCGACCCGGCGCTCGTCGCGCATACGGCGCTCGTCTACGGCATCACCGGCAAGGGCAAGATCGTCACGATCTACCCGACGACGTTCAAGCCGAGCCAGGTCGTTCACGACGTCCCGATCCTCGCCGCGAGCTGAACCGGCGGGCCGGATTTGGGCGGCCGGGGCGGCGCCGGGTGGCGCTGGTGACCGGGCGACCGGCGACGTAAAGCCGCAATTTCCGCAAATCGAGGCGGCTTTATGACAAGTCCGTCGCCGGCGGGTGCTAGCCTGCGCGCCACGTGCCGAATCCCTGGCTCGGTGCCAGGGAACCGGGGACCCAGAAGGTTGGGGCGAATCTCGTGCATAGCCACGAATAGCGCTGCCGTTTAGCGCGAGCCCGTCAGCTAACTCGGCAGGCATCAAAAAGCGAGGCTGTTTATGCGAGGCCACCCCGGGCGGTGTTTGAGCGTGCGTGCGCGCTCATGCGGGTTCAACGCGTGATCGATGGGCATGCAGGAAGTTCAGGTGCGGTCGCGATCTGCCGACTAGAGGGGTGGCGCGTGTTTTGCGCCGCCGCGCGAGCTGGTTGCGCGCATTCCATCGGAGGCACGCGGTGGGGGCAGCCCAATTGAGACTGATGAGTAGAGCGGCCGAAGCGAAGCGAAGCTACATCACCCGTCGCGCGGCATCGAGCGCGCGCACGCTGCGCATTGGCGCGCTTGCCCTGGCGGCGCTCGTCGCCTGTGGCGCTGGCAGCGCCGCTGCCGCGACGCCGGAGACGCTGATCGTCAGCTCCCCCCTGCTCTCGGCCGGCCTCGCACACACGAGCTCCGCTGGTGGAGGATCGAAGAAGGGCCACCACGGCAAGCATGCCGGCAAGCATGCCGGCCACGCGGGCAAGCGCCATCGTCGCCTTACCGTCGATGGCAACGCCCCCAAGCTGACTCGTAAGGGCATAACGCTCACGTGGTCCCCGCTGCACGGCGTGTCGAAATACGTGGTCCGCGAGGTCATCAAGCACGGCAAGAAGAGCCATGTTGAGGCCTACTACGTGGTGAAGGGCACGCACGTCTCCACGCACGACCATGCCGGAAAGACGGTCGCTTTCCGCGTGCGGGCAAGCGTCAAGGGCGCGAAGTGGTCGGCGAAGGTGCTGATCCACTACCCGGCAGTCAAGAAGCCGCGCCCAACGACGTCGGGCACGAGCGGATCCGCAGGCCCGAGCGTCCCGGTGGCGGCGGTCACGCTGCCGACCGGGGACCCGATCGCAGGACAGAAGCTTTACGTCGATCCGAACTCCGACGCTGTGCAGGCCGTGCAGCAGGCCACAGCGGCCGGGCAGAGCGCCAACGCGGCGCTGCTCGAGAAGATCGCTGAACAGC
>DATAJI010000145.1:0-1512 GCA_036262195.1 Solirubrobacteraceae bacterium | reverse complement strand
GGCCAGCGGCCCCTCGACCGCGCGGATCACGTCGGCCAGGGTCAGCGTCTCGGGCGCGCGCAACAGCCACCAGCCACCCTCGGGCCCGCGCTGGGAGCGCACAATCCCGGCGCTCTTCAGCTGATTGAGGATGTTCTCCAGAAACGACAGCGGGATGCTCTGAGCGGTCGCAACCGAGTCGGCCTTGCGCGGCGCCGCCTCACAGGCGCCAGCCAGCTCGATCGCGGCCCGCACGGCGTAGTCGGCCTTGGCAGTGACGCGCATCCGCCGATTCTCGCACTAAGTCACGGAAGACCTCGCGACTTGTGGATCGTCTTCCCGCCAGCGGGGCGCGAGGCCGCACGACCTCGCGCCCGCAGCGGCCTACGGGTTCAGGTGCTTCTTCAGTGCGCTGGCGGCCGAGAACTTCGGTGCCTTGCTCGCGCGAATCTGAATCGTCGCACCGGTCGCAGGGTTGCGTCCCATGCGAGCCGCGCGGTTGCTTACGCCGAACTTTCCGAAGCCGGCGATCGATACCTCGTTGCCAGACGCAAGCTGCGAGGAGATGGTGTCGAACACCGCATCCACCGCGCTCCTGGCTTGGCCTACGCCGATGCCAGCGCTCTCGGCTACCGTGCCAGCGAGCTCGTTCTTCGTCATGACGCTCCTCTCTGTTGGGCAAGTTGATGCCCAACCTGGACAGCTACAGGCCCAACGCTAGCGCTCATAACGGATGTTCAGGTGTTTCGGGCAGCCACAGAAGCCCGAATTTGCGGCCCGGTTCGCGCGAGGTGCGGCTCGAGCCGGCCGGCCGCAGCGACACCCCACAGAACGCACAGCCACGTGAGGGTCGCTCCAGCCACGTGGACCCAGACCAATTCGCTTGGCAGGTGGGTCTCGTATTGGACCATGCCGACAACGCCTTGCGACGCGACGAGCACGCAAACCCAGCTCACGGCGCGCCGCAGCATCGGCTCCGCCTGGCGGCGTTCGAGCATCACCCAGACCATCACGGCGGCCAGGCCGAACGCGAACGCGATCGCGCCATGCACGTGAACCGTCCAGCTGAGTGTGCTCGCGCCGAAGAAGTGAAGTCGCTTGATCATCTGGCCCACGGCCCCGCCCGAGTGCGGCCCGGCTGCTGTCGCGGCGGTACCCGCCAGCAGCACCACCGCGGCGAACGGCGCGAGGCCCCGGACCGCCCATACTGCGGCGCGGTCCGTCTCCGCTCCGCTGGCGCGGCTGTCAGTTCGCTCGCGTGCGCGCCAGTAGAGCGCGAGCGCCGCAACCAGGATCACCATCGAGAGGCTGAAGTGGGCCATCACAAAGCCCGGCGCGAGCTTGTTCTCGACGGTGTAGCCGCCGAGAACAGCCTGCGCGGCCACGCCGAGCGGCAGCGCCAGCCCGAGCACGAGCAGGTCGCGGCGGAACGGACGCCGGCGCCAAGCGCCGAGACCGGCCACGATCGTCATCACGCCGACCAAGCCCGACACGACCCGGTTTGAGAACTCAATCAGGGCGTGGGTCTTGAGC
>DATAJI010000144.1:0-4308 GCA_036262195.1 Solirubrobacteraceae bacterium | reverse complement strand
TTGTGGTGAAGGTCGGTGCCGATCGAGACCATGAACGGGCGTTGCTCGAGGCGCTCCGTCGCCGTTGGGCGCTCGCGAGCCCCGCCGGCCGAATACGAATAGGTGACTCCGGGGTGAACCACGACCGCCTGGCGCGGCTCGACCAGCTGCTCCTCGAGCGCCTCCCTGGCGGCGTCGTGGGACAGGAACGTCACACGATCGGCACGCGCGAGCGCGATCCGCGTGAGCATCCGATGGTGCTGCCAGTGCAGGAACGACGGGAAGTAGCTCGGATTGTCGTAGGCGATCAGGTCGAGGTGCGTGATCACCAGCCGCTCGCCCAGCCTGCGCAGGAGCGCGAGGTCAGCTGAACTCGAAACCTGAAACGGGCGGTAGGTGACGTCTCCGGTGCGTAGCTCGGAGAGGTTCCCCGACGCGTCGATCAACTCGATGTCCAGCTCGGCGAGGGCGGCGGCGGCGAAGTCCGCGAGGTCGTGCGGCACGATCGCTCGCAAATGCAGCGACTCGAGTCGGGCGAGCGCGCGAATCGACTCCAGCACGATCACGTGCGTCCCCGTCGCCGGTGCGACCAGGCAGCGTGCGTCGACCGTCAGCGACAGTCCCCTGATCGCGCGCCGGGCCCGCGCCAGCACGACCGGCAGCGGCCTGTCCTGCTCGCGCTCGGACTCTCCGAGTGCTGCCGAGAGATACGGGTAGCGCGATCCGATCAACGGGTCCTCGGTCGCTTCGCGCCCGCGCAGCGATTCGTCGGGCGCGTGCTTTCCGAGGGAGTGGAAGTAGACGTAGGTGTCGTCGGCTGCGACATGGACGAGACCGCAGGCGATGGCGCGCTGGGAGAAGTCGACAACCGCCGCCTCGAGCGAGGCAAGCGCCGGATCGAACCCGCCGGCGAGGTCGAGCGCGTCGCGGCGGATGTAGATCGCGCGCCCCATCGCGACCGGCAAGCGCGGGTAGATCCGGAGCGCCCGCGCTGCCACCGCCGCGCTGGCCTGCGCCGCCGTCAGTCCCGGCGGGAGGGGACTCGGCTGGTTGCGCTCGGGCACCGACAGAATGCCCGCGTCGTTGCTGAGCGCGTTTGCGCTCGCGGCGTTCGAGTCTGAGTAGGCGGCGGAACGCATCTGCTCGTACCAGTCCTCGCCGACGATGCAGTCGCTGTGCACGAGGAGAACATCCGCCGGCGCGGCGGCCGCGACCGCCGCCGCAAGGCTCGACGCTGGATCGGGGGACGACGGCGCGATCCGCTCGATCTTTCGCTCCCCCCCGAGGCTACGGGTGATCTTCGCAATCTCGGGATCGCTGCTGCGCGTCTCCGCGACGTGGATCACAACGTCGGCGGGAGTGCTCGCGACCACGCTGCGCAAACACAGGGCGAATCGGTCGGGCGGCCCCTCGAGCGCGATGCACACCACGCACTGGCCCCGCTCCAGCTCCGACTGCTCGGCGCCGCTTTCGCGCTCGGCCGGCTCCAGCCTGCGCGACGTGCTACGGGCACGACCACCGTGCCCTGCCGGCTCGCCTGCTGCACGACCCGACCGCTGAGCCATCGCTCAGCGTGCTCGATCGGCTAGCTGCATGGAGCGACCATCCCTGCCGATACCCTACCTACCGTGCGCGACTACGCAGGCAGCGGGCGCCCCGTAATCCGCGTAGAGGACGTCTCGAAGGCGTTCCGGATCCCCGAGGAGCAGATGCACACGCTCAAGGAACGTGCGCTCCATCCGATGCGCCGAACCGGCTACAACGCGTTCAAGGCCCTCGAGGGCATCTCGTTCGAAGTCAAGGAGGGCGAGTTCTACGGAATCGTCGGCCGCAACGGCAGTGGCAAGAGCACGCTGCTGAAGTGCCTCGCCGGGATCTACTCGGCCGATCGCGGCCGGATCTGGATCACCGGGCGGATGTCGCCGTTCATCGAGCTCGGCGTCGGCTTCAACCCGGACCTCGCCGCCCGCGACAACGTCGTACTCAACGGGATCATGCTGGGCCTCTCGCCGCGTGAGGCGCGGGCGCGCTACGAGCACGTCATCGAGTTCGCCGAGCTTGAGGACTTCCAGGAGCTCAAGCTCAAGAACTACTCCTCGGGCATGCATGTCCGGCTCGCCTTCTCGGTCGCGATCCAGGTCGATGCCGATGTGCTCCTGATCGACGAGGTCCTCGCCGTCGGCGACGCCTCCTTCCAGCAGAAGTGCTTCGACGTCTTCAACCGGCTTCGCGACGAAGGCAGGACGATCGTCCTCGTGACGCACGACATGGGTGCGGTCACGCGGTTCTGCCACCGGGCGCTGTTGCTCGAGCACGGTGACATGGTCGTCGAGGGAGATCCCGACGACGTCGCCAACCACTATCTAGAGCTCAACTTCAACCGTGACGCGCCGGCGCCGCAGGCGGTCGGCGCGCAGTGGACCGGCAGCGGCGCCGCGCGGATCGTCGACGCCTGGTGCGAGGCCGGTGACGGCAGCCAGCCGTCGATGTTCCGCCAGGGAGACCCGCTGCGCTTCTGCACCCGCGTCGAGTTCCTCGAGCCCGTCGAGGATCCAGCGCTGAGCGTCGCGTTCCAGAACGAGGACAAGGTCACGGCGCTGGTGGCGAACACCGCCGCGGAGATCGAGCGATCGGGCCGTTTTGCGGCAGGCGAGGAAGCGGTCTTCTCGGTCGACTTCGAGAACCTGCTCGCTCCCGGGCGATACGTCGTGATCGCGACGCTATCCCGCCTGGGGCGCGGGCTCGAGTTGATCGATCGCTCGGACGGCGAGGTCACATTGATCGTCAAGGGGACCACGGCACAGGGCGGGGTCGTCGATCTGCCAGTGCACGTGACGATTGAGCGCTCGCCGTCGTATGAGCGCCGCGGCGTCGAGGTCTCGTCATGAGCTCATACGGCTACACCGACGTCACCGACCTGGGCGAGCCGATCCGCGGCCCGAGCGCGCTGTCCGGCGACTTCCGCCGCTTCTGGCATCTCACCTTCACGATCGCGCGGACCGAATTCAAGCTGCGCTTCTACGGGTCCGTGCTCGGCTACTTCTGGCAGCTCGCGCGCCCGCTGATGATGTTCGGCGTCCTCGACGCTGTCTACACCCTCGGCAAGCTCGGCAGCGCGGATCACTACTCGGCGATGCTGCTGAGCGGGGTCGTCCTCTACACCTTCTTCACCGAGGCGACCGGCGGCTCGGTCCGCTGCGTCGTCGACCGCGAGAGCTTCGTTCGGAAGATCCAGTTCCCGCGTCTGGCGATCCCGTTCGCGGTCGTGCTGACAGCCTGTTTCAACCTCGCCATCAACTTCTTGGCGATCGGCGTATTCATCATGCTCGAGGGCGTCACGCCGCGCGTCACCTGGCTTGAACTGCCGGTGATCATCGCGATCCTGATCCTTTTTGCCACCGGGATGTCGATGCTGCTGTCGGCGCTGTTTGTGAAGTTCCGCGATATCCAGCCGATCTGGGACGTCGTCTGCCAGGTCCTCTTCTACGCGTCGCTGATCCTGATCCCGATCGAGAAGCTGCAGGAGCACAAAGGGCTGATCTTCGGCAGCCCGCTGCTTCACCTCTGGTTGATCAATCCGTTCGCCGATTTGATCCAGCAGTACCGCCACGCGCTGCTGGGGGCGGTCCCCCCCGGGCCGACGAGACCGGCACACACCCAAGGCGGGATCAACGTCCTGGCGGCCGCAGGCGGCTGGGCCGACCTCGCGATCCCGATCGCGATCATCCTCGCCTCGCTCGTCGCAGGCTTCTGGGTGTTCAACCGCTCGGCCCCGCACATAGCCGAGAATCTCTAGAAAGGGGCTGCGCCAAGCGATGCGTCGTCGAGCCGGCGTCGAGCTTGCCGGCTACCTCGATGCCGCGGTCGGTTCGGGAGAGGTCGCGCGCCGCTATCTCGGGGCGTTGCAGGCCGCCGGCGTGGCGGTCCGCGCACGGAACGTCGCGCTGGAGGGCCGCGACTCGGCGATGACGCCGGTGCCGCCAGCACGCAGCGGGCGACAGTGGGCCACTCGCTTCAATCTCCTCTGCCTGAACCCGGAGCAGCTCGTGCCCTATCTGGGATCAGATGCCGCACCGCGCCGTCGCGGACGCACGAGCGTCGCAGCGTGGAATTGGGAGGTCGACGTTGTTCCGTCCGGCTGGACCGAGGCCGCGCGGGCGGTCAGCGAGGTCTGGACGTGCTCCGAGTTCACGGCGACATTCATCAGGGATGCAACGGGGGCGCAGGTCGTGGCGATGCCACCTCCGCTTTCGCTGAGCGCGAAGGCGCGACCCGCTCCGCCGCCAGCGCTGCCGCCGGGCTTTCGCGTGCTCCTGATATTCGACTACC
>DATAJI010000143.1:0-2585 GCA_036262195.1 Solirubrobacteraceae bacterium | reverse complement strand
GCGATCGTCAGCAGGTCCTGTACGATCGCCGCGGCGAGCATCCGCGCGATCAGCGGCAGGCGGTCGGCCTCAAGGCGGAAGTAGACGACCGCTCGCTCGCGGATCGCCGCGAGCAGATCGACCGCCCGACCGCTCGCAGGCGGCTCAAGCCAGCGTCCGAGCTCCGACTCGGCGAGGATCGCAAGCCGGTCGCGCGTGCCAGCCAGCCCGGCGCGCTGCCGGGAGTCGAGTGAGTCGAGATAGGCAAAGAGCGCCCGTGCCAGGGGCGCGTCTGCGAGCTTTCGCGAGACTTGCTCGAGCTCGCGCGGATCCATCAACTCGAGTAGCCGTCGCGGCGTCGCCGTCTCCCCCGCGGCGCTCAACGCGCGCGCGGCGTGCGCCAGGTAGCGCTGCGCCTGGCGCAGGTAATGCGGCTCAGTGAACGACTCGCCGGCAAGCGCCTTGTCGGCGATCTCGCTCGGACTGCCGTGCGCGTAGGGGTTGTAGATGGCTGGTCCTGTTGGAGTCCACTCAATGAACTCACGGCCGGCACGGAGCGCCGCGTCGCGAGCCGTCTCGCGGAGCAGCGCGTCGCCCTTTGGGTCGACGATCACGGCTCCATGACCGTGCTCGATTGCTCGAGCGACGATCCAGGCCTCGGTAACGGTCTTCCCCGAGCCTGTCGCTCCCACGACGAGTGCGTGGGAGCCACTGTGATCGCGGAGCGGGATTCGCACGAGCCGCCCATGCGCGTCGGTGCCGATCGCAAGACCACGCTGGTCGAGCGCCGAGCGTCGTCCGCGCGCCAGGGCGCGTAGCTCACGGCGCTCGCCGTCGGCGAACCGCAGCGCGAGCAACACTCCAAGTACCGCTCCGCCAGCGGGCAGCGGTGCGAACGGCGAGCTGATCAGCGCCAGTGCGAGCACAGCGTTCCAGGGGAGCGGCGTGAACTGCAGGCAAGTGAAGCTGGCGAGCCCACAAGCGGGCACGGCGATTAGCAGGGGCATTTGATCTCCATTCGGTTGGGTTTGGGACGTTGTTGGTGGTGGCGCGGTCGCCCGTGCCTTTTGGGCGCACACCTGACGACGAGTGCGCTCCCATCGGGCCACAGAGGTCCCCCGCGTCTTTGGTCGCGTTGGCAGAAGCGCGCCCGCGAAGGGCGCGCTTGCGGAGTTCAGCGCGGCTCGGTGAGCACGTAGCCGACACCCCAGACCGTCACGAGCAGAGCTGAGTGACGACCTAGGCGGCGGCGAAGGCGAGCAATCTGGGCGTCGAGCGCGCGGCTGCGCGCCGATCGCTGATGTCCACCCCAGCAGAGGAGGACGAGCTGGCGCTTTGTGAAGACGCGGCCTGGCTCGCAGGCCAGACAGGCGAGCACTTCGAACTCGCGTGGGCGCAGCGTCAGCGGTGCTCCCGCGAGAGTCGCTCGGCGGGCGCGGAAGTCGATCTGGATCGGCCCGACGGCGACCGTTCCGGGGCCGGCGGGCGACAGTCGCCGTAGCAGGGCGCGTGCGCGGGCTCGAAGCTCAGCCGGGGCGTCGCGCGAGAGGACGGCGTCAGCGCCGGCGTCGAGGGCGCCCCCGGCGTCGGCTCTGTGCGCCAGCAGCAC
Organism: Solirubrobacteraceae bacterium; assembly: GCA_036262195.1. Taxonomy (GTDB): domain Bacteria; phylum Actinomycetota; class Thermoleophilia; order Solirubrobacterales; family Solirubrobacteraceae; genus Palsa-513. The sequence continues at coordinate 997 of DATAJI010000143.1, read as the reverse complement.
CAGCAGAAGCGCGTTCGGGTGCGCTTGGCGCAGCGGCGCGATCCGCTCCTGCTCGTCGGTGATTACGAGCGAGGGCCGCGAGGCGATGAGCGTTGTCTCAAGGAGTGGACGTAAGCCGGCCAGCGCGCGCTCGGCTCCATAGCGCCGGCGCGGATCCTCGATGGCGAGCAGGACTTCCGCCGCTCGCGTGTGCTCAGCCGAGCTCCACCTCGCGCGGAGCGACACCCAGCCCGTCCCGAGCGATCAGCGCAAGCGTGTCGCTGTGAACCCAGGGGTTTCGCCCCGTGACCGTTCCCTCGGCGCTCAGCCCGATGCGCCGCGCCAGCCAGCTTGTCTCACCGGATCCGTTGCCGCGCGGGTCGCGCTTCATCCGCCCGCAGGCGATCGCGATCGCGCTGAGGCTCAATCCGCGTTGGCGGACAGCCTCTAGCACTGCTTCGCGCAGGCGACGGTTGAGCACGATTGGGCTGGACTCAACTCGACGCAGCTCGAGCGCAAGCGTGGCGATCGAGATGTCGCGGTGGCGACGCAGCGCGCTAACCGCGGCGCGGGTGAGGGCGAGCACGGGCTCGTAATCCTCAATCGCCGCAACCACCTCGCGCGCGCTGACCGTGCGCGTGAGCGAGACGCAGTCCGGGTGCTCCTGGCGCCAGCGCAGCTCGGCCGGGGCTCCGACCACCGTGAGGCGGTACCGAGTCCCGGCAGCGTTGACGAGGACCGGTTCCTCGAGTGCGCGAGCGGTCGCTGATGCCGGGGCTGCACCATCGGCTAGCGCGACCAGGTCGCTTGCGCGCGGCGCGCGGCAGGCACGGCTCCTCGCGCGCATGTACTCGCGACACACGAACATTGCGTTCTCGTCGGGCTCATCCGCGGCGAGATGGGCCAGCAGACGGGCTTCGGCGCGATCTGCAAGCGAGCGGTCGACGACGAGTCGGGACCCGTTGGCGGCCTGGAGCAAGACGACCTCGCGGTCGCTGGAAGAACCGGTCCCCTGATA